>CAIRBC010000536.1 GCA_903876685.1 uncultured Nitrosomonadales bacterium
CCTGAGTTGGTTTGTTTGCAAGACAACCATTATTATACTCTTTTAGAGGCCACATTACTTATTAAAATCATATCGTTATGTTATTTTTTATGGTGATTTTCAACCCCGAAACGTTAGTTAATAAATCGTATTTTACCTCGCGCGGTAATAATCCGATTTTCGTAGGAGTCAGCTTGCTGGCGAAAATAATTCGCGAGCAAGCACGCTCCTGCAAAAAATCGCAAATTGTGCCCGCGCACGGTATAGCGGCTCTACTGTTTGCTTCTGCCCGCTTATGCCTTTGTGTATACTAGCCAAACTACAAATCGCAAGGAGACAGTGACGATGGCTATCCCTGATCGTATGTTACTGGAACAGAACAAATTATTCCGGGACGTTAACCTCGATAGCGTTGAACATCTGTTGAGTGATTGCCAGACTATCACCCTGTACAAAGGAGATACGCTGCTGGAAAGCGGTCAGAAAAATACTTTGCTGTATCTGGTGCTGGAAGGCGAACTGCATGTCTATTTGAATGGACGTAACCTGCCCATGCATGCCTCGCTGGGAATGGGCGAATGTGTGGGTGAGCTATCGATGATCGATGGCGCCAATACGGTAGCACTGGTGGTTGCGGCGACAGAGACACGCACGCTGCCGTTGCCACATGAAGTGATCTGGTCGATGATGGATATTGCAACCGGCATTGCACGGAACTTGTTGACGATACTCGCCGGTCGGATCCGCAACGACATTCTTTTGCAAGTTGCGACCGCAGAACCCAGCCTGGAATTCGAGGTGGCTGCCAATATTGACATGGCAACCGGCTTACACAACAAAAACTGGCTTGACGATGCGTTCGGGCGCATGGCTTTACGCTATGAGAAAAATGGCACGCCGCTCTACCTGCTGGTGGCCGATATTGACCGTTTCAAGGAATACCATGATAGCCACGGCCATCATGCCGGAGACACGGTGCTCAAGGAGGTGGCTCGAATTATTTCAAAAAACCTCCGGCCGGACGATTTGTTGGCCTATCTGGGTGCGGGCAGATTTGCCGTATTATTGCCGGAAAGATTGCCGGATAGCGCGCAAAAAACCGCTGAACGTCTGCGCGAAGCGGTCGCGGTGCCTGCTTCCTTGCACGCCCATAGCTCGGAGCATTTTTCGGTTTCGCTCGGCTATTCCATAGTCAAACCTGGAGATACGCTTAATAGTGTACTAATCTGCGCCGAAGAAGCGCTCATTCAGGAGATCATGAATTCGCGCAACCGGTTAAAAATGTCGATGTTGCCAGATTAATCACGATATATAATGCAGTTTAGAAGCACAATAGGGGGTAAGTAGTGGCAATTCTGATGTTATTAGCGGTGCTGATCATAATTTTGCTGTTGGCATTCTTTCGTGCCTCAGTGACCAGCTGGGTGTTTGCAATGGTATTGGTGGTCGCCGTTGTGGCTACACAGGCGCGCATATCTGATACGAGCTTGTTAATCGGATATTTTACGCTATTCCTCTCTTATGGGCTGTTCAGCATTCCCTCACTGCGACACAAATTTTTCACCTCTCAAGTATTGAAGATATTCCGCAAAGTATTGCCTGAAGTATCTGCCACCGAACAAGCGGCGATTAATGCCGGTACCGTATGGTGGGATAGTGACCTGTTCAGCGGACACCCCGACTGGAACAAATTGCTGGCCTTCCCCAAATGCAAGTTGAGTAAAACCGAGCAAGCATTTCTGGATAATGAAGTCGAGCAATTATGCGCCATGCTTGACGATTGGGAAATCACCCACAAACACGCCGATTTATCTGCAGAAACCTGGAAGTTCATTAAAGACCATGGCTTTTTCGGCATGATCATTCCCAAACGCTATGGCGGTCTGGAATTTTCCGCACAAGCACATTCGGCGATAGTCGCGAAAATATCTTCGCGGAGTGGCACGGCTGCGGTTAGTGTGATGGTGCCAAATTCGCTGGGTCCCGCCGAGTTATTGTTGCATTACGGCACCAGGGAACAAAAGAAAAAATATCTACCTCGTCTCGCCAAGGGACTGGAAGTACCCTGCTTTGCACTAACCGGTCCGTTTGCCGGCTCGGATGCCGGTGCGATTCCTGATCACGGTCAGGTATGCTATGGCTCTTTCAAGGGTCAGCAAAAAGTATTGGGGATACGTCTTACCTGGGAAAAACGCTATATCACCCTGGCGCCTGTGGCTACCTTGCTGGGTCTGGCCTTCAAACTCCATGACCCGGATCATTTGCTGAGCGCTGAAACAGAGCGAGGCATTACCCTGGCGCTGATCCCGACCGACACGCCAGGTGTACAGATTGGTCGCCGTCACTTTCCTATGAATTCTGCATTCATGAACGGTCCCACACAGGGCAAGGATGTATTCATCCCGATGGACTATGTCATCGGCGGCACCGCCCGTGTGGGTCAGGGCTGGCGTATGCTGATGGAATGCCTCGCAGCAGGCAGATCCATTTCGCTGCCTGCCAGCAGTGCCGGTGGCATGAAGTTGGCGGCACGTACTACCGGCGCCTACGCACGCATCCGCAAACAGTTCAAGACCGCCATCGGCAAATTTGAAGGGGTGGAAGAAGCGCTGGCGCGGATAGGCGCTCATACTTACATGGTAGATGCAGCACGTCAGTTTACCGCTATGGCGCTGGATCTAGGCGAGAAACCTTCGGTGATTTCAGCCATAGTCAAATATCATGCCACCGAAAGAGGACGCATCGTCATCAATGACGCGATGGACGTGCATGGCGGCAAAGGCATTTGTCTGGGGCCTTCCAATTATCTGGCGCGCCATTATCAGCAAATGCCGATCGGTATCACCGTGGAAGGCGCCAATATCCTGACCCGCACCATGATCATTTTCGGGCAGGGCGCAATACGCTGCCACCCCTATGTACTCAAGGAAATTTCGGCAGTACATGACCAGAACCATGAGCGTGCGCTACACCAGTTCGATGAAGCCTTACTCGGTCATATCAGTTTCTCCCTTTGCAATGCGGCGCGTAGTTTTGTATACGCCCTGTCTAGCGGTCGTGGCATCCGCGTGCCACAAGGCGCTGCAACCGTTCGCTATTACCAGTTGTTATCGCGTTTTTCTGCATCGTTCGCGTTGTGTGCCGATGTGGCGATGGCAGTTTTGGGCGGCTCACTCAAACGACGCGAAAGAATTTCCGCCCGACTGGGCGATGTGTTGAGTCAGATGTATTTATGCTCGGCCACCCTCAAGCGATTCGAAGATGACGGACGATCCGCTGCCGATTTACCGCTGCTACATTGGGCGATGCAGGACGCGTTATACCGAATCCAGCAGGCCTTCGACGGCGTGATCCAGAATTTCCCGAACACGCTGGTACGGTGGTTGTTGAGTGCGCTGATATTTCCGCTAGGGTTACGATTACCGATGCCTTCCGATCAACTCGCCCACGAAATTGCCGACCTGCTGATGCAACCCGGTGCCACTCGTGATCGCTTGACCGCCGGCATTTATCTGCCTGAGGATGAACAAGAGGCAGTGGGTGCGCTGGAAGCCTCGCTGCTTAGCACACTCCAGTGCGAACCACTGCAAGCAGAACTGGAAAGGGCACACAAGTCAGGGCGACTGAAGGCGCTCGAAGAAGTGCCGCGCATTATTGAAGCACGTGCGCTGGGCTTGCTCACCGAGGCACAGGCGCTACTGTTGCGCCGGGATTACTCGCTACGTCGCAAAGTGATCATGGTAGATGATTTTCCGGCTGAAGAATTAAAGTCCGTACACGAGCGTACCGAAACCTGAAAGGGTGATTAATATTTCATCCATGTAAGCGAATTCTGGCATGATGTCGCCTTGCTCGGATTTTAAGCTGGGCTTCAAGGTTATAAGGGGGAAAAGGGTGGAGGCCGACAATATCATTGCGCCGCAGCAGGCTGGTACCCTGCACGGTCTGTTTGTAGAGCGGGTGCGCCGCTCGCCAGACAAGATTGCCTACCAGCATTTTGATCAGGATCAATGGCGCAACATCAGCTGGCAGCAGATGGCAAATGAGGTAGCGCGCTGGCAGGCTGCACTGTCCAGTCTTGAATTACAGTGTGGCGAACGCGTTGCCATCATGCTACGCAACTGCCCCTGGTGGGTGATGTTCGATCAGGCGGCGATGTCGCTAGGATTGGTGGTGGTACCACTCTACACACAGGATCGACCCGACAATGTTGCGTATATTCTCAACAATGCCGATGTGAAAGTTCTGCTGCTTGAAACTGCGGTTCAGTGGAAGTTTTTACGTCCGGTATGTGACCAACTCAACAGCGTGAAGTGTTTTGTGAGTATCAACGATGTTGCAGACCCGACTGAGCCCAGGCTTAAATCCATGGCCAAACTGCTGCCTGATTCAGCAATACTTCAGCCCGGCCTGCCCTGCCCGATGGAGGAACTGGCGAGCATCATTTATACCTCAGGCACGACTGGCAAGCCCAAGGGCGTGATGTTGAGCCATGCCAATATGCTCAGCAATGCCCATTCCTGCCTGGGCTTTTTTCCGGTTTACGAAAGCGATAGCTTCCTGTCATTTTTGCCGCTGTCGCATACTTTTGAACGTACCTTGGGCTATTACCTGGCCGTGATGGCCGGTGCCAAAGTCACTTTCGCGCGCTCCATTCCGCAACTTTCCGAGGATTTGCAGGTGATCCGTCCTACGCTGCTGATCTCGGTACCACGAATTTATGAACGTATCCATACCGCAGTCCGCAACAAATTAGCTGAAAGTTCGCCGCTCAAACAAAAACTATTCGAACTCACGATTAACATCGGCTGGGCGCGTTTTCTCCATCAGCAGAAACGTGGCGACAGGAAATGGTCATTTTTACTTTGGCCGGTACTGCAAAAGCTGGTCGCACAAAAAGTGCTGGCGCATCTGGGCGGGCAACTGCGCGCCGCCTTGAGCGGGGGAGCTGCGCTTTCACCTGAAGTATCACGTGTTTTCGTGGGCCTGGGCTTACCGATGATTCAAGGTTATGGCTTGACCGAGACCAGTCCGGTGATCTGCGGCAATAAACTGGATAATAATTTCCCGGACAGTGTAGGTCTGCCGATCAAAGATATCACGTTGAAACTGGGCACATACAATACTCTGCTGGTGAAGGGACCCAACGTAATGTTAGGTTACTGGAACAACCCGGAAGCGACCCAAGCCACGATAGACCCGGATGGCTGGCTGAATACCGGCGATATTGTGCGCATCAGCGAAACCGGGCATCTGTATATTACTGGTCGCATCAAGGAAATCATTGTCATGTCGAATGGCGAAAAAATTCCCCCTTCCGATATGGAAATTGCGATCTTGAAGGATCCTTTGTTCGATCAGGTGATGATATACGGTGAAGCCCATCCCTTTCTGGTAGCACTGGTCGTCATCAATAGCCAGGCATGGGAGAATTTAGCCAGGGAAGTGGGTGTACGCGGCGACATGCCCGAAGCGCTGCAAGACAGCCGCGTGGAAGCACGTGTACTGAAACAGATTGCACTCAGGTTGCATGGCTTTCCCGGCTACGCCAAAGTACGCCGCGCGCTGTTGTTCAAGGATCAGTGGACTATGGAAAATGATCTGCTTACCCCTACCCTGAAACTCAAGAGAAGCAAGGTGATGAAACACTTCGAAGCAGAAATAAATCAGCTGTATACGAAGCGCTAAGTTAATGCAGACTACAAACACCAATTTGTCACCGGCCTTCAGGCCGGTGGATTTTAGCGGGAAGGGGTTTGAAACCCCTCCCCTACGCACCCTGAAACTTCACCCTTGAGGGCGAGGTGGTGCGTAAATATAGGGCTGGCAGTTTTATTGGGGTTTTTTTTTATAACAGGGAGAGTGTCATGAAGTTCAAAAAAATAAGCATTACTGTGGCAAGTGCATTATTGGTATTATCCGGGGGAGCAACTGCGGCAGGATTCGCCTTGATCGAACAAAGCGGCAGCGGCCTGGGCAATGCCTATGCGGGAGGTGCTGCAAGCGCCGAGGATGCCTCGACCATTTACTACAACCCGGCCGGTATGTCGCGACTTGCCGGCAAACAAATGGCGCTGGCTGGCAACATGATCAAACCTTCAGCAAAATTTTCGGGTACTGTAACCGGACTAGCGCCCTTTGAGACGGGTGGTACAGATACAGGCGGCGATGCGGGTAGCTGGGCACTGGTGCCAAACGCCTATTTTGCGATGGAACTAAACCCGCAGACCCATATCGGCTTGGGCATTAATGCGCCGTTCGGCTTGGTCACCGAATACAATACCAACTGGATTGGCAGATTTGAAGCAATTAAATCAAAACTTGAAACCATCAACCTGAACCCTTCCGTTTCCTATCAGTTCAACGATACCGTCAGTCTCGGTATCGGGCTGAATTATCAGCATGTCAAAGGTGAATTAAGCAGTTCTGTGAATTATCCTGCGGCGGTGTATGGCGCAACTTTGGCGGGTGCATTAGCTAAAAGCGTTCCTTTAGCGACTGCCCAAACCGCCGCAATGACCGCCGCTACCCCTTTCGCCAACCAGGAAGGCATCAGCACGCTTACCGGCAGCGATAACGCGTGGGGTTATAACTTGGGTGCGTTGTTCAATGTCAGCCCGCAAACCCGACTTGGCATTGCTTATCGGTCGAGTATTAAATATAATCTTAGCGGCTCTGTAAACTTCAGCAATATTCCGTCAGGCCTGGCTCCATCTTTCCCAACTCAGCCTGTCACCCTGGCGATCAAGCTACCGGATTCATTTTCTGCGAGCGCCTTTCACCAGTTAAACGACAAGTGGGAAGTGATGGCGGACGCCAGCTGGACAGGCTGGAGCGTTTTCAAACAGCTTGACGTATTGAAAGCGAACGGCTCTGCATTGAGTAGTACACCCGAAAACTGGAAAGACACCTGGCGTATTTCCACTGGTGCAACCTACCATTACAACAGCCAGTGGCTCTCGCGTATCGGCATAGCCTATGATCAGACACCCACCTCGGATACCTATCGCACACCGCGCATTCCGGATGGTGATCGCACCTGGCTGTCCATCGGCGGACAATACAAACCGGCGAAGGATAGCGCTCTGGACTTTGGCTATGCGCACCTGTTTGTCAGCAGTTCCACGCTTAGTCAAAATGCAACTGCAAACCCGGATCTTGCCGGAAAAGGTTACTTGACTGGCAGCTACAAGAACAGTGTAGACATCCTCAGTATGCAATACAGTCATAGCTTTTAAGTAAAATCAGTAGTCAGCCGTAGGGTGCGCTTGCGCACCAAAGCAGCATTGCAAGTGCATCCTGCAAACGACATACTGAAAGATTATCTGGAGACAACGATGGGTCATTTTCAAATTCGCAAGGTAGCGGTGCTGGGTGCCGGTGTGATGGGTGCGCAGATTGCGGCTCATCTGGTTAATGCCAATGTACCGACGATCCTGTTTGACTTGCCTGCGCGTGAAAATCATCCCGACAGCATCGTCAACAAGGCGCTCGAAGGCCTGAAAAAGCTCGACCCCAGTCCGCTTGCCAGTCCTTCCAGACTGGCTTTTATCGAAGCCGCCAATTATGCAGAACATCTGGAAAAACTGCGTGACTGCGACCTGGTGATCGAGGCGATTGCCGAAAACAAGGATTGGAAATCCGATTTATACAAAAAAGTGGCGCCCTTCCTTAGCGCGAGCTGCATATTTGCCAGTAATACTTCGGGACTGTCGATCAACGGTCTGGCAGCCGCATTCCCGGAAAGTCTGCGACACCGGTTTTGCGGCATTCATTTTTTCAACCCGCCACGCTATATGCATCTGGTGGAACTGATTCCCGGCATCAGTGCAGAGCCGCTCGACCATCTCGAAGAATTCCTGGTGTCAACCCTGGGCAAAGGCGTAGTGCGCGCTAAAGATACGCCCGGCTTCATCGCTAACCGTATCGGTGTCTTTTCGATGGTGGCAACCCAATTCCATGCACAGCAGTTCAAACTGGGTCTGGATACGGTAGACGCGCTGACCGGCCGCTATCTGGGGCGCCCCAAGAGTGCCACCTTCCGCACCCTGGATGTAGTCGGTCTGGATATATATGCCCATGTAGTGAATAACTTGCGCGAAACCCTGAGCGCGGATCCCTGGCACCGCTATTTCCAGTTACCGGAATGGTACACACAACTGCTGGATCAGGGTGCATTGGGACAAAAATCCGGTCGCGGCATTTACCAGAAAATCAACCGGGAAATCCATGTACTTGATCTGGAATCCCGAAGCTATCGCTTGAGCAATAACAAGATTGACGACGGCGTCAAAGACATTTTACGCGGCCGAAACTGGGCGGTGAAACTCACCACCTTGCGTACTAATCCGCACCCGCAGGCACAATTTATCTGGGCAAGCTTTCGCGACGTATTTCACTACTGTGCGCTGCATCTGCAAGCGATCGCCGATAACGCACGCGACCTGGATTTTGCGGTGCGCTGGGGTTTCGGTTGGGACAGCGGGCCGTTTGAGATATGGCAGGCTGCCGGCTGGCATGACGTAGCCAGTTGGATAGCCGAGGATATTGCCGCTGGCAAGGCGATGAATAATACCCCCCTACCCTGTTGGGTCACTGAAGCGGATCGCACAGGCGTGCATACCGCACAGGGTTCCTATGCACCAAAACCACAACATTATCAACCCCGCTCTACCCTACCCGTCTACCGCCGCCAATACTTCCCCGAACGCTTGCTTGGCGAGCCTGTGGGTTATGGCGAGACGGTCTTCGAGACCGATGCCGTGCGCTTGTGGCATAGCGGCGACGAGTTTGCGATACTCAGTTTCAAGACCAAGATGCATGCGATCAGTAACGAAGTGCTGGACGATATGTCGCTAGCCATCACACTGGCAGAAGAAAACTTTAGCGCACTGATCCTTTGGCAGGTAGAAGCGCCTTTTTCTGTTGGCGCGCATCTGCTGCAATTGCTGCAAGGTGTGCAGCAGGCGAGTAACGCCCCAGCACCTGGCCTGTTCGGCAGACTCAAGGGGGCAGCGCAACGCGTGAAATACACGGTTGCGGGCGGTGGCGGCTTAGGCGAAATCCTCAATGCAGCGACAGGAAAGGTACCGCATGTAGAGCAGGTGGTCGCAAAATTCCAACAGGTCTCGCTGCGCCTGAAATATGCACAGGTGCCCACCATCGCAGCCGTCTATGGCCTGGCGCTGGGTGGCGGATGCGAATTTGCGATGCATTGCACCCGAATCGTGGCCGCACTGGAAAGCTATATCGGCCTGGTCGAGGTGGGCGTCGGCCTGTTGCCCGCTGGCGGAGGCCTCAAGGAAATGGCGCTGCGTGCCTCAATGGACGCCAGGGGCGGCGACCTGTTTCCTCACCTGCGCCGATATTTTCAGCATATCGCGATGGGCGAAGTCGCCAAAAGTGCCGAACAGGCACGCGATATGGGCTATCTCAGAGCGACCGACCGGATCGTGCTCAATCAATATGAGTTATTGCATATTGCCAAGGCGGAAGCTCGGGCGCTCACCGCCACGGCTTACCGCCCGCCACTGGCAATCAAGCAGATAGCCGTTGCCGGACGCACCGGCATTGCCACCCTGAAAGCCGCGATGATCAATATGCAGGAAGGCGGCTTCATTTCCGCACATGATTATCGGGTCGGTTGCCGCATCGCCGAAGCCCTGTGCGGCGGCGATGTGGATGCCGGAAGTCTGGTGGACGAACAATGGCTGCTTGATCTGGAGCGAAAAAATTTTATGGAACTGCTGGGAACAGAACAGACCATCGCACGCGTGGAACATATGCTGAAAAAAGGCAAACCGTTGAGAAACTAGCCCGTTTGATGCCTGAAAAATCCTGATAGTAACCTGATTTGCATACTTCAAATAAAGGCAAATATGAGCAAACAATTACAAGAAGCCTATATCGTTGCCGCGACGCGCACCCCAGTGGGCAAGGCGCCGCGCGGAATGTTCCGCAATACCAGACCCGATGATCTGCTGGCGCATGTACTGAAAAGCCTGCTGGCGCAATCTCCGACATTAGCACCTGCCAGCATTCATGATGTGATCGCCGGTTGTGCGATGCCTGAGGCTGAACAGGGAATTAACGTGGCGCGCATCGCCCTGTTGCTGGCGGGTTTACCGGATACCGTGCCCGGCATGACCGTCAACCGGTTCTGTGCTTCCGGCTTGCAGGCGGTAGCGCAAGCGGCGGATCGCATTCGTGTAGGCGAAGCCGAGGTGATCATCGCCGCAGGAGTTGAGAGCATGAGCATGGTGCCGATGATGGGTAACAAGATCGCCATCAATCCAGCCATTTTCGAGGGTGACGACCATCTGGCAATCGCCTATGGCATGGGAATTACTGCCGAGAATGTGGCCAAGCGCTGGAAAATTAGCCGCGAGGCGCAGGATGAATTTGCCTGCCAGAGTCATCAACGGGCGATACAGGCGATAGCTGCCAAGGCGTTTGTAACCGAAATCACCCCTTATCCTGTTGTGACGCAACAGCCTGATTTGCGTAGCCACGAAATAATAAAAACTCAGCTTTCTGTCACGCAGGATGAAGGCCCCCGCGCAGACACGACGATCGAAGCGCTGGCGAAACTCAAACCAGTTTTCGCGCAACAAGGATCGGTCACGGCGGGCAACAGTTCACAGATGTCGGATGGAGCCGCTGCCGTGTTGCTATGCTCCGAGACAGCATTGAAACGTTACGAGCTCACGCCAATCGGCAAGTTTTTGGGCTACAGCGTGGCGGGTGTACCGCCTGAAATCATGGGTATCGGCCCCAGGGAAGCCATTCCATACGCATTAAAACAGGCAGGCTTAAAGCTTAATGACCTGGGATGGATCGAACTCAACGAAGCTTTCGCCGCTCAGGCGCTGGCCGTCATAAATGAAGTTGGCCTGAATCCGGCAATCGTCAACCCGCTGGGGGGCGCAATTGCGCTGGGGCATCCACTGGGTGCGACCGGTGCGATACGCACGGCAACCTTGCTGCATGGACTGCGCCGCAACCAGCAAAAATACGGCATGATCAGCATGTGCATCGGTACCGGTATGGGTGCAGCAGGCATTTTCGAGGCATTTTAAGATGCTGACCCGTGATTTACCGGCAGAAGTGCTGAATGCAGATAGCCTCACTGTCTTGCTAAATCATCGCGCACTCCAAGATAGCTTGCAGGCTGAAGGTGTGCGTAGTCTTGTGGAACAGCGTTGCCCGTATTTATTTGCCGAAGCGCCGGTATTTATTACTAATAATCAGTTGCAGCAGATGCGTTGCATCATTGATGCGGCAGAACGTATCGTCAATCTTGACAAATGGTCTGACGAACTGCCTGTGAGTGCTACACTCGGCGTATTTTACGGCTATGACTTTCATCTGAATGCACAAGGCGCTCATCTGATCGAAATCAACACCAATGCAGGGGGTGGTTTTTTGAATGCGCTGCTGCAACATAGCCAGTTGCAAAACGGCTGGCCGTGCGTAGCAATAGCACCAGAAAATTTGCAACAAGTATTTCTTGAAATGTTCAGGAACGAGTGGCGACTGGCAAACAAGACTGCACCGCTCAAATGCGTAGCCATCGTGGACAGCCAACCCGAAGACCAATATCTATATCCGGAATTTTTGCTGGCACAGCAAATGTTTGAGCGCGCCGGAATAACCGCAATTATCACCGATCCC
>CAIRBC010000537.1 GCA_903876685.1 uncultured Nitrosomonadales bacterium
ATGTGGTATTCGGCACCTCTCCCGGTCGTCGCGGGCAGGTTCTGGAAACGGCGCTGGGCGAGATCCCGGTTTACAACAATGTGCGCGAAGGCATGGAGGCGGGACACCGCTTCAATGTCGGCGTGGTGTATCTGCCACCTTCTGCGGTGCGCGACGGCGTCGCGGAATTGATCCGGATAAATCCCGAAGTTGAAAAAATCGTCATCCTGACCGAGAAGGTGCCGGTGCATGACACTCGGGAAATCAGGGCGCTGGGTCAACATGGCGGGGTGGATATCTTCGGCGGCAATTGTCTGGGGGTCGCGGATTCATGGAATCATGTGCGTATCGGCGGTGCCCTGGGCGGTGATAATCCAGCCGAGACTTTGCGCAAGGGTTCTATCGCGATTTATTCCAACTCAGGCAACTTTACCACCACCATCGCCAATTATTTGTCGATAGGCGGCTGGGGGACCACTACCCTGATTTCCAGCGGCAAAGACGTTTATATCAATTATGCAGCCCCAGAATTTGCCTATGCGCTGGCCAATGATCCGCGTAGCAAGGCAGCGGTGATGTATTGCGAACCGGGCGGTTATTACGAAGAAGCCGTGCAATTTGCCAAACCGCTGGTGGCCTGTGTGGTCGGACGCTGGAAGGCTAATCTGACTCGTGCGGTGGGTCATGCCGGTGCCATCGGCGGCTCGGGTGACGATGCGCGTGCCAAGGAAAAGTGGTTCATGGACAAGTTCGGTGTGAGCGAAATTTACACCCCGGAAAATCCGGTATGCTCGAAGCTGGGTGCGGTGGTGACCAATATTTCTCATATTCCGCTGGCGTTGACGGCCGTGATGCAACTGAATGGCCTCCAGCAGGACTTTGAGCCGGAGGGTAATCTGGAGCTGAAACCATGGTTCGGCGATGATCAGGGTCTGGAGCTGCCGCTGGAACTCGATATACCCGTGGTGAAGGCGATGCCGCCTTATGACCAACAAATTTCCGAGTTGCTCAAATATGTAGGCGCCATCTTTCCGCGTCAGTCCATGAAGGACTGTTCCGGCAGTTCGGTGATGGATGCCAAGACCCAGATTACCAAGGTAAACAACGTATCGATCCTGGATACTGCCAAACAACCGCTAGAGTCCAATCTTTGTCTGGCGCTGGTGCGTGAACTCAATGATGATAATGATAATATTTTATTCAACCTGGCCGTTTCGGCTCGCGTCAATCTGCATAATGAAGCGTTATTGGCAACGGCAGATGCGGCACGCGAAGCAGGCAATGCACCCAATACGGTGATTAGTGCCGCCGTCGCACTGTTGGGTCCGAAGCGGGTGGAAGCGGCGCGACAGGCAGCCGATACCTTGATTGACCTGTTTGCCCATTCCGGCTTGCAAGCCGGTGATAATGAACATGCGACCATCAAAGCCGAGGCAGCCAGTCCGGCACAACTGGCGACATTGCTCGGCAAGTCGCCGGATGCAAAGGCAGCGTTGCTACTCAAGGCTTACGACAAGCGCGGCGGTAAATCAGCCTTCGTGCGTTTTTTGCGCAGCCTGAATGGTCATCCCACCCTGGATGCGGTGATCGCGGCACTGACCACGACCATTGCCTGGGAGCCGTTGATCCGCAAACGTATTTCGCGTCTGACGGTGCGTAATTTTCCGTGGTATGCACACCTGTATGCGGTGATTATCGGTGCGGCAACCGAGGGGCATAATCATCAGCCTGGCAAATTTTGTGGTATAGACAACCAGGAAATTCTCGAATCCTGGACGGTGACAGAACTGGCTTATCTATCCCTGCTGGGCGAGCGACCGACAGCAGCGAGTCTGTTTCCCTTCCAGGTATTGCTCGGACTGATCATTTCCAATGGGGTAGGCACCATTTCGGCGCAGGGTTGTAAAGGCGCGGTATCTGCCGACGGACCAGAATCGCCGGAGCGAGTGCAAGTCAACAAGGGCATGATCGGTTTTCTCACGCATACCGGCTATGCGCATGGCGGCAATGGCTACGAGGGCATTCGTTTCCTGATTGAAAGTTTCAAACATACCGAATTGACAGATGCAGGCGCTGTTGATCATGGTCTGGATCTAAAAGCCATGGCCGATAAATTCGCCATTAGCTTCGATAGCGAGAAAAAAGCGGGCAAAGAATTGGGGTTGCCGGTGCGCAATATTCCGGGCGTGAACCATCCGGTTTTCAAAGGACATCAGGTTAATCTTGATCCACGTGAGGTTTATATTGGGGAATTGTTTTTAGCACGCGGTGAAAAGAATGTGTTCCATGATTTCTACCGGGCACTGGTACGTGCCTTGTTTGAAAATGGGGTCACAAATAATGTTTTCTGCGTCAATATCGATGCGATCATCGCGGCCAATCTGCTGAAACTGCTCTGGCCTCGCTACCGTAAAGGCGAATTCAGCGAAAATATGCTTGAAATGGCCGCTTTTACCGCTTTCCTGTTCGGTCGGATGGCCGGATGCGCCGGTGAGATCGACGATCATATCAATCGTGGTCGAAACATGGATACCCGTACCCCGGCGGCACAGTGCAGTCATGTATCCTGAAGCAACGCGTCTTTGTTGGAAGCCGTCGTGAATGAGGCGCGGTTAACTTAAGGGCTACGCTGAGTTAAATTATAAAACCTGCTATACTGAAACTGCATTTAACATGAATTGATTGTGATTTATTTTTTAAACGACCTCAAACGACAACGCAGGAGAACAACATGATAAAGATTAAGCAAATCCTGGCTGAAAAAAACAGGCCGCTCACCACCGTCTCCCCTGGAGACACAGTCCAGCGTGCGGTAGAGTTGATGCGTGACCAGGGTGTAGGTGCGGTAATGGTGATCGAAAGGAATAAGCTGACCGGAATTTTCACCGAACGTGACTGTATACATAAAGTGGTTGCCGCCGGGATAGACCCAAAATCGATACTGGTGCAAGATGTCATGACTCGGGGAGTGCGTTTCATGAGTCCCGAGATGGAAGTTTCTCAGGGTCTGGCATTAATGACTGAACGATTTTTTCGCCATCTACCGGTACTTGATGAACAGCAGAATATTCTTGGAATCGTTTCGATAGGTGATTTGGTTAAGGCAAAAATTTCTGACCAGAATTTCATTATTGATCAAATGGAGCGCTATATCACTTCCTGAAATAGCTGCATGCCTAATTAGCAGCTTAGCCTTAAACGGGGAGACAATTTTCCGAAACAATTCGATCTTTAATCGTAACAAGGTATGGCATTATCGGCAGGTCGGGTTAGGCGCGTTTTTTAGCGCCGTAACCCGACGTTTGCACTAACCACCGTATTTCACCCCCATTTTTTAGCCAAAAAATGGTTAACGTGAAACTTGCGCAGCGATCGTACTCTCGGCTACGCCCCGCTCGCTGCGCTCTCCCCGCTTGCGGGAGAGACCCCAGTCGAAATTTTCGACCG
>CAIRBC010000538.1 GCA_903876685.1 uncultured Nitrosomonadales bacterium
GGCGATATTGCCCGCGCCCGTGGTATGACACAATTGGCGCGAGATACTGGACTCGCTCGCGAAGGGCTTTATAAAGCTTTATCAGGTCAAGGGAATCCTGAATTCGCAACCATTCTTAAAGTTATCCATGCTCTAGGGCTTCGCCTTCATGCAAGCACCTCAAATACAACGCACGCTTAAACTGCTGGCAAACTGCTTGAACTTAGCGTTTTCTTTGATACGCCACTTGCCTTGAAGGGCTGGAAAATGCACGGCTACTAGCGCTCAAGCTGATTAAAATAAAATGCGCTGGATTCATCCAGACCCTTTGCGATTTTGTGCGTAGGAATATATCCGAGCAGTTCGGTTATTTTTGAAATATCTGCCTGAGAATGGCGCACATCGCCCTCACGGAAGGCCTGATAAACCGGCTCGCTAGCAGCCGCTTGCGGGTGCAATGCTGCGACACGTTCACGTATCATCAAAAATAATTCAGTCAAGGTGGTGTTGTCACCCACAGCAACGTTATACACCTGGTTAATTGCAGCGGGATTGCGGGTTGTTGCAGCCAGGATATTAGCCTGCACCGCATTCATGACAAAACAAAAATCCCGACTGGTTTTGCCATCACCATAAATAAGAACCGACTTTGAGCTTAACAAGGCGCGAAACCATTTTGGAATCACCGCGGCATAAGCGCCACCGGGATCCTGACGCGGTCCGAAAATATTAAAATAGCGCAAGCCTATCGATTCCAGTCCATAACAGCGCGCGAAAACATCAGCATACAACTCATTTACATATTTAGTGACAGCATACGGAGATAACGGTTTTCCAATAATTGATTCAACTTTGGGCAAACCGGGATGGTCGCCATAAGTGGAACTGGAGGCTGCATAGACAAAACGCCCAACCCTGGCATCCTTGCTGGCGATCAGCATATTCAAAAAGCCGGTTATATTGATGTTGTTGGTCAATAAAGGATTTTCCAGCGAACGCGGTACACTGCCCATTCCAGCCTGATGAAGCACATAATCAACACCCGATACTGCTTTTGCGCAACTGGAAGGGTTCTGAATATCCCCTTCATGAAAAACGAAACGCGCCCACTGCTTCGGTTGTACGAGTGCTTGAACCCGGGTCAAATTCTCTTTAAAACCGGTCTCAAAATTATCCAGACCGACCACCTGCTGATCGAGTCTGAGCAGGGTTTCGAGCAGATTAGAACCGACAAATCCTGCCACGCCGGTAATCAGCCAGGTTTTAGGGCATGAGCGCAACTGCGCCTGACTTTCCAGATAGGCATTCATGGAATGCCCCTTACAATCGCCATAACAATAGACCGGTTGCGGCACAAACCACTTGATCACAAATACCTTTGACATCCATTACAACGGGCTTGTGTTTGAGCAGACGTTGATAATCTAACACACTAAATAGCCTGAATTGATTATGCGCAACCGCCAGCACGATGCCCTCAGCGGGCAAGAGTTCAGTAAACGGCGTCAGCGTGATTGCGTATTCTTTGCAGGCTTCCTGCGGATCGGCAACCGGATCACAAACTTGCACGGCAATCCCATAACTTTGTAATTCGTGAATAATATCAATGACCTTGGAGTTGCGTAAATCAGCACAATTTTCCTTGAAGGTCAGACCGAAGACGGTCACCCGGCTCTTGCCAACATCGTGCCCGGCGATAATCAACTGTTTAACGGTTTGCTGTGCAATATACACGCCCATGCTGTCATTAATTCTCCGACCCGCCAGAATCACTTGCGGAGTGTAGCCGAGCATTTCTGCTTTATAAGTCAGGTAATAGGGATCAACGCCAATGCAGTGCCCTCCCACCAGGCCTGGTTTAAATTTGAGGAAGTTCCATTTAGTTCCGGCTGCTTCAAGCACCTCATTCGTATCAATACCGAGCCTTCTAAATATCAGCGACAACTCGTTCATCAAGGCAATATTCAGATCTCGCTGGGTATTTTCAATCACTTTGGCCGCTTCGGCAACCTTGATGCTGGAAGCTCTATGCACGCCGGCAATGACTACCGACTCATAAACCGCAGCCACTATGTTCAATGTAGCTGCATCCTGTCCGGAAACCACCTTGAGGATGTTGGTGAAAGTATGCTGCTTGTCGGCCGGATTGATTCTTTCCGGGCTGTAGCCGACAGTGAAGTCAGCGCCGCAGCGCAGACCCGAGACGCGCTCTAAAATAGGCACACAAACATCCTCGGTCACGCCGGGATAGACCGTTGATTCATAAACTACAATATCACCCTTTTTCAAGGCATGGCCTACTGTTTCAGACGCACGTTCCACCAGCGTCAAATCAGGTTGATGCGCCTCATTGACCGGTGTGGGTACCGCAACAATATGAAAATCAGCCTGTGCGAGCACCTCACTTTGATCCGTGTAGCAAATATCGGCTTCTGCCAGTTCGTCGGCACTGACTTCATGGGTGCTGTCGAAACCGTTGCGTAATTGTTCAAGCCGGCTCGGATTAATATCGAAGCCGATAGTATGCCTCTGTATGCCAAAGGCGACGGCAACCGGCAAGCCTACATAACCCAGTCCAACAACGGAAATTTTTCTTGTATGCATGATCGATATTGTTTTAGAATGAAATTTATGCAATTTGCTTGAGAGGATCTTAACACTGGGGTATGCACTGATCCAGCAACAGTATATACGATATTCGTTATCCATTGCGCTTACAGGCAAAAAACTGAATTGGCTCTCAATTAGCCAGTTGTACCTGTTTCACTTGTGCATGGCATCAACACTATTTTAATCCTGACAGAGAGGCATGGTTACATTCTTGAGTCAACCTAAACAATTGCTCCTCAAAGATATTTCGCCAGGTTTACGCGCCGTAGTTGATTTCAGCGTAACTGCAGAAGAAATGCAGCAATTTGCCGCTATTTCAGGGGATCATAATCCGCTGCACCATAACATGGCATTTGCTCAAGAGAAGGGATTCAGGAATGTGGTGGTCTATGGAGCGCTTCTGGTGGCAAAGACATCCAATCTGATTGGAATGCAACTTCCAGGGCTGAATGGAATTTGGAGTTCAGTGATGCTGCGCTTTCATCAACCTCTGTATGTCGGAGAGCCTGCACGAGTCGAAGGTGAGGTTGTCGCCGTTTCTCAAGCAACAGGTTTAATTGAAATTAAACTGACGATTAGGTCAAATGACCGAAATATTGCCAAAGGGAAAGCGGAGGTGCTGCTTGTCAGCCAGTGAGTTATTCCTTGTTTCTGGTGGTTCGGGTGGAATTGGTGCAGCCGTGTGCGATCAACTGGCAATGCGTGGACTCATTCCCGTGGTAGGCTACTGTCGAAATCATGAAACTGCATTGGCCATTGCACAACGTACTAATGGTATCTCACTTGAACTGGACATGACATCGTCTGCTTCAATTGAGGCAGCATACACATTACTTGCTGAAAGTAGTTCGAGTCTTGCTGGCGTTATTTTAGCAGGGTCTCCACCGCCATTGCTCGTTCCATTTGGCAAAACAACTATCGAAGAAATGACACTCCAATGGCAGGTTAATGTCGCGGGACCGCAACTACTGCTGGCTGGACTGGTGCGGAATTGCTTTCGAAAACTAAAAAAAGGCAGCGTAGTTGGCGTGCTGACCAGTGCGATGGGTACAGGGTTAGGCTCAGCGGCACCCAATATGGCTGCATACCTTATCGCAAAATACGGAATGGCCGGTATGCTGGCTGCGGCAGCTGCGGACTATCCCTGGCTGAAAGTTCGCTCAGTGAGCCCGGGATTTACTGAAACGCCTATGCTGAAGGCTTTCGATTCACGATTTCTGGATTTGCAGCGTATGAAATGCGCATTTCAAACACCTGAAGAAATTGCCGAAATGCTCGTTAAATCTGCTTTGGGAGATTCCCCCAATTAAATTTTCAAACTGACTACACTTTCAAGCTAGCAGTTTGCAAATTTTGAACCAATTCCTCATATTCTCATCAAGGATATTAACCAATGCGTTATATTGCTTTACTCGAATTCCAGCCCTCCTTGGTCACGGATATACTCCCAGCTTTCAGTTACCTGGAAAAAAACCAATGGTACTCTCGCTCATGAAAACGCTCGCCTGAATATCGATGAAAATGGATTCATGGTTTCGGAAAAAGCATACAGCGATGGTGACCATAAAATTTTACTGCTGAGTGGCAGTTCAATTGA
>CAIRBC010000539.1 GCA_903876685.1 uncultured Nitrosomonadales bacterium
AGAGAGAATAATGGTAATTAAATATTAAAATATAGTAAAATATGCAAATTTGAACAGTAGATTTCCGTTGAATCCAGAATATCATCCCTTTATATATTTCAAGTCCGACAGGCTGCTAGCATGATTAATTTACTGCTGAATTTTGGATCTTTCAGTTGTTTGTCAGGCCCACGCGCATAAATTCGATGCACAATAACGCGCTCGATTGTCAGACCCTCAAATCGAAATTGTGCTGCTTGTAGTGCCGACATATCAATCTCCGCTTATTGAAAAAGTTAATGCTGCCAGTTAGAATCAACGAAATTTGGGCTAAGCGGGGCGACTTCTATTTTTCACTGCCTCCAGTTACCTGACCCGTTACTTAAAACTCTACTACGAACTCTTGACTATGATTTTTTGAAGCTTAGTGCCTTACGTTTGATATTTCAACCTTGCTCATCAATTGCTATACCGTCCAGCATCAATTGCTATACTGTCCAGCAAATCGTAAATTGGAGGTGTCCTTCGAATGACAGCTCTTGGCACATGCGGATCTTTGTTATGCTGAATTTTAGGGCAAAAAGCAGTCGTTGGGGCTTTCAACCAAATCTTTAATATTCGGCCTCCCTTATGTAAGCATTCGACCGCACCACATTTATACTCACGCTGACTTAGATCACACGTAACTACT
Organism: uncultured Nitrosomonadales bacterium; assembly: GCA_903876685.1. Taxonomy (GTDB): domain Bacteria; phylum Pseudomonadota; class Gammaproteobacteria; order Burkholderiales; family Gallionellaceae; genus Gallionella. The sequence continues at coordinate 671 of CAIRBC010000539.1, forward strand.
CACCCCTGCGAAAATAGTTGAAAAAGTACTTGACAGGTTTTTGGGTGCTTAATGCGACCAGCTTGCGACCCATTCACATTTTGCCACAGCAATACAGTCTAAAGCGCCGCCAATTGATTTAAATTTTGCTTTAGTCGTCACGGGTTGTTTTTTTGGAAGCAATCGACTTAAGGCACCTTTAAATCTCTCGAAAAAACGCATGTTATCATTCTGTTATTCAAAATGATGGCGTGGAAAATGGCAAGTCTGGATAAAACCTCGGTGCGTAGCCAGGTTGACAAAATCAAGAAGGATTTCGAGCAGCTTTGCACTGACGGCAAGGTCACGCCTGAAGTTCGTGCAATCATGACCAGTATGCTCATGATAATCGAACTCATCCTCGCCATCTTTCTGGAGCGCACCACCAAGAAGAATAGCGCCAACTCCAGCATACCGCCGTCGCAGACCGAGAAGGATAACTCATCGCTGACCGATACGGGCAGCAAGGACAAAGGCAAAAAGACCGAGGGCGCAACGGTGAGGAATCGGCGCACAATCGAAACGGTGACCATCGTACCGGTCGATTTCTGTGATAAATGTGGTGCAAATCTGGAAGATGATGCCTGCACTCATGAGCGTCGCACCAAAATCGACATCGTATTCGAGAAAGTCGTCGAACATGTAGACGCCGAAGTCAAGCAATGTCCATCCTGCGAGCGTATCGTCAAGGGCAAGTTTCCGGCGGATATGCCCGGACCGTTGCAATATGGTTTGGGTGTGCAGGCGTTTATCATCAACCTGCTGGCCTGCCAGATGGTTGCACTCAAACGCGCGCAGGCTTTGGTTTACGCCATCATTGATGTGGTCATCGCCGAAGCCACGATGTTGCAGTTCGTTCTGCGTTTACATGTCGCGTTGGAAAACTGGGAGCTACGGGCGACTGAAAAGTTACTACTGGAAGCGGTCATGCATGTCGATGAAACCTCGTTGCGCGTCGACAAGACAAACTACTGGATTCATGTGCATTCGGCGGGCGGCATTACCCTGAAAAAACTACACCGAAAGCGAGGCATAATAGCCATGAAGGAGAATGATATTATCCCGCGATACACGGGCAAGCTCATCCATGATTGCTGGGCATCCTATTTCAGTTACGCAAACTGCGGTCATGGATTGTGCGGTTCGCACCTGTTGCGTGAACTGACTTTCGTGGTGGAGACCAATCGTTACCGATGGGCGCGCCGGATGAAACGCCTGTTGCAGGGTACCTATAAACGTGTTGCTGATAGCGAGAAGAAATGCCTTGATGACAAGGAATATGCCCGATTGCAAAAATGCTATCAAAAAGTTCTGGAACAGGGCGCATTGGAAATGCCGGCCATTCCAGAGAAGCCAGCAGGAAAACGCGGTAGAATCGCCAAATCGGACGCGCACAATCTGCTGGAGCGACTGCAAAAACATGAGGCTTCCGTATTACTCTTCGCCAAGGATCCACTGGTGCCGTTTACCAATAATCGCGGCGAGCGGGATTTGAGAATGAGCAAGGTCAAGCAGAAAGTGTCAGGCTGCTTCCGCTCAATAGAATATGCCCATGCCTATTGCCGCATCACCAGCTACCTGCAAACCATGGCATACAAAGGCATCAACCCCATGATCGCCATTCAAATGGCTCTGGCAGGCGAGTTAGGGGGCGAGTAGTTACGATCACACAATAATTATTTATCTTTGAAGTAATGGACAGCTAAACTACCACTCATTGAGTTGCCTGATAAAGATGCATTTGCACAAATATTGTGTGCTGAAATTATAACTTTAGCTATCTCAGCCTTTGTAAGACCATCTTGTGCAAAATCACGATGCAGGGAATCAACAGCTTCCAACGCCGACTTGCCAGTAAGATATTGAGCTACAGTAACCAAAGACCAACCCAAACCTAGCCTGGCGCGCAAATATGCAGCAACCTCCTTGGTGCTTAGGTCACCAGAAATAGCTCCATGCAAGGCCTTTACAGCAATTAAGGTTTTCTCAGTAGTGGTTAGCTTATTTTTCATATCATAAATTGCCGGAGTTAGACCTTACGTTTGATATTTTTCCCTGCATTTCCGTTTGTTTGACCGTCCTGCAAATTGTAAATTGGAGAAGTCCTTCGAATGGCCGTTCCTAGCACAAACCGCCCATTCACCTTCCGATATTCTATGGGAAAAAGCGGTCATTGGTGCTTTCATTCAAATTTTTCTTTCAGCCTGCCTTATAGCGGATAATTATGAAGTGTCACTTCCGACACATTGCCGAACTTGGCGACTGTCCGGTATCGGGCAAGCAATTCAGTGGGACAAATTCATCCTATTTCCCGAACCGTTGCTTACGAACCCAAGTGAATCAGTGATGGCTCAAGCTTCAGGCAGCTGGCGCCTCAAATAGAATCACATTCCAACCTCGATCCCTCAACTTCTGAACCTGTAATTCAGGCGCTCGCTCTCGGTTCATTGCTAGGCACAATAAATGGGACGGGCGCGATACAGCAACATAGAGATTTCGATAGAGCGCGCGCAGGGACTCCGATGCCTTGGGATTAAGATGAGCACCACTGGCAATGTTCTCAAGGGTAGCCTCCAAGTCGTGAGACTTTGTCCGGCCTCCGTATGCTTCAAGGACCAGCGTAGCCAAGTGGGTCTCACCTTTCACAGATGCAATCGTGCCAACACGAATTGAAACCGCCCGCCCCTCTTGAACGACAATGTGGTCATTCGACGCACCGGCTACGGAGGCTTGAGCTGCGGGCACTTCGAAGGTTCCAAGCGCGCCGAATGATGCTCGGTCGATACCTGTAGGCAGAAGCCCGTTCAGCTTGGCGAACATCAAGTCAATCGTCGTCGGCCAGTTCGCCGCAGTCGTATGGCCTAGCCCCGTTGAAAGGTCACGGCAAAGAGCCCGCACAGGTGCGGCATCAACTCCGTCTTCCTGGAGCTTACGAAGCAGGTAACTCGCATCTCGAATGTCAGTGATAGCAGGACACTTGGCAGCACGCAATGCAAGTAAGATGGCTCGCTTAACATCACGAACTCGATGCTCTAAGTTCAAAGCAGCTTGGCCAAGGATTGGAGGATCAGCCAAGAGGCGAAAGATACTCTCATCACCCTTTGGAGTGCTAGAAGAGGTGAGATAGCTGGGCCAGTAGTCGGCTACATGCCTGCCTGCTAGGCTCTTAGACTCGCTCTGCTTTCGCGCACAAACAGCCTTCACAGCGCCACGACTAAGGTCGTCGTCCGAAAAAGTATCAAGTACGAGTTTTCCGAAGGCATCAATGACCGAAGTAACGGCCTTGGTATCGTAGAGAATGAGAACCGGCTGGTCGCCACCTATTGCAGTCGACGCCACCGCCTCGCCATGCTCCTGAACGGACCGAACTACCGCCGCAATGGACTCAGGAAAGCGCTTGGTTGTTGTGACGTTTAGGTGGCCAGCTCTGGGAAATGTTAACTTGGCTGCATCCGTACCGGAACTTAGGATACGCTGATTGCGATCACCATATCGCTGAACGACTACCATATCGTCAAACAGTCTTGACAGCAGGTATTCTTGCGCCCAGCTTGTGTCCTGCATCTCGTCGATAAGTACGAGAGGGAAGCGATGTGATAGGCGCTTCGGTAATTCAGGAAACCGAACCAGCAGCCGTTCAGCGAACGCGAACATATCGTCGAAGCGGAATACACCTCTAGCTCTCAGTTGGTCCTTCAGGGCTTGAGCCTCAGCTCGTGAGTCCGTGCTCTCCCCTGGAAGATTGCCCTCTTCCCAGCCCAGTGTAAGTCCCGCGCCTTCATATCTTAGCGATGCAATTGCTTGTGGCCCCTGATGAGGATTCCTGTCTACCCAACTCCGAAGCTTTGCTTTTGTTCTCAGTAAGGAGAGAGCACGCGCGGCGAAGATGTCGTTGTCGATAACATCCACTGTTTCACCATCGCTGCGAAGCATCGGAAGCGCCAAGAACTGGTTCACAAATGCGTGGATAGTACCGACGAAATGCGGGTACCCAAGCAGCCTCGCCCCTGTAGGGGTTGCGCCAAGCCGTTTCGAGATTTCCTCCCGAGCCACGTTTGTGTGACTCAGAACGCAGATGCCACGGTTACCGTGCTTCCATTTGTCGGCCATTAATAGCAGCTTTGCCGCCAGCAGCGTTGTTTTCCCGCTACCCGGTGCCGCCTGAACATCCTTTGAGCTAGCCTCAAGGAGAACCGCGCGCCTTTCGGCGTCTCTGAAATCCAGCGAAGGATATGTTGCGGCAAGCTGCGCCAGATCCTGCTCTGTCAGTACGGGAACTGTCATACAGCGGCTTCCGTTGTGGGTGCCGCAGGGGCCGCAAATTCAGAGGTGCCGGTCAAGTGTCGCAACGCGGCTTTGAGATATGCCGGTAGCGCGTTCAACAGTTCGTCGCCGACGCCATAGTCGCCCGTCCTGAGTAGTTTCGCGGCGTACTGGGCGACGACAGCTTTAGAAGCTGACTTTTCATAGAGCGGCTGGTATATCTCCGTAGCTAAGGCATCAGTCACCGCATGCTTTGCCAGCAAGTCGGGCCAGGCAGCAGTTGCGTCAGCAAGGGCGATGGCTTCATCTTCCACGGTCAGGCGCTCCCCCTTGGACTTCTCAGTTTCACCCAATGCCGTCGCAAGGAACATCAATTTTGCCAATCCTGTCATCGCAAGGTCGTATTCGAAAGTCCAGTAGTTTGATACGAAAACCTTCACCGCTGGATCATCAGCCGCCTCTACTCGGTCAACTTTACGTTTGACGGCTGCATCAGCCTCACCAGCGGCATAGTCGCTCTCAAAGCGCTTGCCCTTCTTAGGTTTAGTGACGTACGTCGCAATGTTTGGAACAATGTCTCGGTCTGTGATACACACGACTGGCACGGGCATTGCATCACTGACAGCCGCGCGCTGAAAAATCCTAGCGTAGTGATACAACCCAACATCGCCTACATTGACGATAGAAATACCGTACTTCGAAAATGACAGGCCAGCCATTTCTGCAATCGTGGGCAAAAGCAGCGATTCTGCTGGGCCTTCGACTACAGCTACGCCCCGGGCAAAGAAGAGGTTGGACTTTGTGGCGTCAATGAAACGGTGAAGGTACTCGTAGTCTGTCCGCGCAAGCTTCGTTTCTTCTGGACGAAGTGGATAAGTCTTACTCTTGTGTACAAGAGTCATCGATTCGATAGCAGCTCCTGCCGCAAGTGATGGGCTATGAGTGGTCATCACCACCTGAACCGGGCGTTGATCGGCCACTGACTGTTGCTGGATGAGATCCATGACCCGTTCCTGCAACTGAGGATGTAAATGTGCTTCTGGCTCCTCAACAAGCAACAGCCCTAGCTCATCCCCACTGCTGCGAAGCAGAACTAACTCAGTTGCCATGAACAAGGCGTTGTTGTACCCAAGACCTCTAAAGCACCTCTCACTGGAAGCGACGCTTTCGGGAGGTAATAGGCTCAACTCAAAGCGCTCAAGAATTTGGGTAAGGCTAGCATCGCCCGCAATACGAATTTGCGACGCCAGCAAATCGCCGACAAATCCCATGCGGCTAAGGTAGTTGTCGTTGATGTCGGTCTGAACTGATCCGATAGCAGCATGACCGCTAATCTGATGCTGTGCTTGGCTCATCATGCCAACTAGTGTTTTTGCAGGAACAGTTAGATTGCTCGGATCGAAGTCGCTCTTGTCTTGGTTGACCATGAGAGCATGAGCTCCAAGTATTTGCGACAGCCTTGATTGCCGCCCCGGACGCAGTTCGGCCTCGGCGTCACGTAATGGGCGCAAGTAGGTCGCGCGCACAAGCTCCCGTACCGCAGAACCAATTTCTGGCCCGGTGCCATTTTTGCCTGACCGAGTAATAGTATCAACGCGTGCTCGACGTCCCACTTGCGGAGGGTGCCGCCGCGCCTGAAGATTCAAGATCAAGCTCCGAGTTCCATCAGTCTCGTAGGTCAGCCATTCCAAAACGGCCCCTTCCTGTTCAGGTGATAGGCCGCGAAGGGTAGCCTCGATAACAAGAGTATCTGCTCTGCTGGTGCCTCGAATGTGAAAGTCATACTCCATAAGTCGAACAACTTCGAAGCTGGTCGTCCACAGCAGGAGCCGTATGGCATCTATGATGGCTGACTTGCCTGCATCGTTCTCGCCAATAAGGATATTCATTCCAGCGTTGAGCTTCCAGTCAAGAACCGGCGCGCCTGCGCCGTCGCCGAAGGCCCGGAAGTTCTGGGCGCGAACGTGGTGTAGGTACATATTTTCCTCCTAAATCGGTTAAAGGCGCGCCCCAACCATCGTCAGGAATTATCATCGCCGTATTTTCAACACTTTTACCAGCGGCTGCCGAATCGGCTCTGAGCTATCCTCAACAACCGTCGGGCAAGCTCAATGTAAATGAAAGCTTGAATCGCTCCCAGTTCACTGAACACGCCGCTGCTCATCCCCCATTGTAGCTCTAAATTTTAGGCTAAAAGATGTCTACTGGTTTTGGGGCGATTCAATCTGTGCAACCGAGACAACCGCGCATAATCTCACATAAGCCGCTCTTGCATATTGAGGTTCTATCATATTCGCAAAGTCGATTAAGCCTTTCAGGTGACGAAAAAAGGCTCCAACGCTATCGAAGCATCTCTTACCCACATGCTGATCTGGTCCGAACTTTTCGAGGTAATAAAGATGTTGTCGGATTCTGTCTTTGAACGGACGAGATAAACGCGGCAAGTCTCCATCGACGAGCAACCCAAGCAAGTCGCGGGGTCTAACATTCCAACATTTTATCTAACATATTGAATTTTGACTCAGTTAAGCGACCGACCGCTACTGGCACTTATGTAAAGCTTTGCATAAGCGCCATTATGCAAAGTGTCGAATTATGCAGAGCAATGTGCTCATCGTGCCACAACTTTTTGTTTACAAAATAAATAAATAATTATCGCTTAAATATTGTTGGCATAATAATCTTTTCTTTCAGATAGTTAACCCATACCGAAAAGAACGTAAACGGGCTGTATTTCTTCAATGCAACTGCATTAACTTTAGATCGTTTGCGCGATAATATATTACTTTTTAAGGAGTTATGGCAAATGGCGCAAATTGCTAACCGCCAGAGGCCTAGCCAAAACACACTCTGATACAATGCCTAAAACGTATGACCACTTTCCAAAAACAGCAATAATTATGTAAAGATTTCAGGTTAAATAATGCTGCTACATATTGATTAATTAACTATTTAAAATACCTACTTTGCCTAATTCGATACTTTGCATAATGGCACTTAGCTGACCGTGACGGTACGATATTGTAAGGCAAATATCGGTCATTCTCGTTTCTCGCAAGACAATTATTCAACAGATCATTTTTCGGAATATCGCGACGTTCTCTTTTTAATATATAATTATTTATGAACAAAGAGTTATCTTAAATGCAGCGATGATCTTCCAGCGGGGACATTGGCATCAAAACAAGTGACACAGTTTTAAGTCCAGTGATCATTTTGATTTTTTCCTTCAACTGTAACTCAGCTTCCTGGACTGTTCGCCCTGTTGCTGTGGTGGCTGATTTTCCATCCTTCACGCTCAACGAAGCAGCAAAAAATTCTCCATCATCATTTCTTTCAATAAAGCCATAAATGGCATCTTTGGGTTTAGGCAATTTTTTACATTTTTTCCCCATAACCGCCCCAAAGGACTTTGCGAAGGGATTAGCCCAATCCATCATTTCATCGTCCCACATGCCATATTGAAAAGTTGCAACCATTCCCTTAGGAATATCTGCTAGGGTGGCTTGTGGGTTCTTCTTCAAAATAAGTCCAACCCTGTTATTGCCGTCCCCCACAATCCAGCACCCGCATTTCATCTCACAAAGTTGAATTGGGGGGGCATCGGGGTATTTGTCAGGATCATAGCTCCCTGATAAAAAAGACAAGAATTCCTCGCCGTGACCATACATAATATCAGCCAATTTCGTATATTCATCGAGTTGCATTGATTAACCTCCAGCTATTGTCCAAAGGATCATTATTGTGGCAAAAGGCTGGATCGAGGGTTACTCAACGAGATTATCCTCGGTGTAGCTCATTGATCTCAGCCTCCAACGTCCGCAATGTTTCCTTGATCTCGCCGAAGTTCGGATAGCGACCAAAGATCATATTGCGCATCTGCACATAGTCCTTTTCCACTGCCGCCAATACATGCCCCGCAGGAATCAGCTTGAATGTTCCAGGTTTTGCTTCATCGTACTGCGCCCAGCCTCGCGGATAAAACCGCTGCTTGAACGCGACCACATCCTCAAGCAATGCAAGGTCTGCCAGTGCTGCATTTTTCACTGGCGCTGCCGCCATCATTGCCAGGTCGTAGTAATGGCGCGAATAACGTAATGGCTGCGAACTGTTTTTCGGGCGATTGGCCTCATGGTGAAGAATCGTCGCCTTCTCCCAAAACGTGCGCTCGGCGCGGATGGCCTGCACTGCACAATCCGCTTGTTTGAAAAGTTGCGGGAATGTCTCGGCGGCATAAGGCTTAATTGAATAATGATCGAAGGGCATCCAAGCAGCGAGCGGCCCGATCTCAAGGCGCACTTCCGGTCGCAGATACGCATCAGAGAAAGCAGCCGGATATTGGACATTCAGTGCATGAAGGTCATCGGTAGCCACAACACAGCGACATATTGGCTCAACCGCCTTTGCAATTATCGCCTGCAACTCGCCCCCGATGTAATCCACCGCCTTGGCATCAATGGTTTTGTTCAGTGCCTCCTGTTTGTTGGCGGAACGCTGTGCCAGCGGATTGTCTTCGCCAACCACCACGCGCCAGTCCAAAATCAGGTCAATATCTTCGGAAAACCGCTCGATCAGATTGAACACCTTGGATAAACTGGTGCCGCCCTTGAACATGAGCAGGCGCGACAACTCGGGATGGACGAACAACTTGCCCAGCGTCCAGCACACCCAGAAATCTTTCTCCACGATGGCAGGTGTCATGCCCTTACGCGTTGCCGTTTCAGCAAACAGCTCTCGCCGTTCGGCGGATGACAGGCGTGCGACCGATTCCATCAGTCACGCTCCCCACAAACCCGCTTGATCGTCTCATACACCCAGCCTGTCGCCGTCACCGTATCTTTTAGCACCCGCTTGCACACCGTTTCATCCAGTTGCTTGCGCAGTGTGGCGATCACCACCTCATCCACCCGCGCCGCGCCCAGTGCTTTCAACGCCTGCACGACCAGCCCGCTCTCGCGGTATTTGAAGCCAACGTCCTTCAGTGCCGATTTCTTAAACTCCAGCGTGAAATTACCGATGTCATACTGACGGTTCGGCCCATCGGAGAGATACACCAGCCGTCCGGGCACTTGTGTCGAAAGCCCCAACAGATTAAGTGCCGCATCGCCCGACGGCTGAATTCGCCAGTTGAATTTGCGTGCGAATGCTTGCGCCACTTGATCAAAATCGGGGCTCAGTTCCTGCTGCAACAACTCGCTGAATTTCGGGTAGTCGTAAATCCCCCGGCAGACACGGCGTATCTTGCCCTCGCGGCATAATCCTCCCAGCGCGTTCTCTATCTGATCACGGCTAAAATCCTCGACAAAATCATTCGGCGAAAACGCCCACCCCCTACCTCGCCCGTAGATTCGTGAAATTGCTTTTTTCTTAAGTGATTGCATAAATACTTTGTAAGCAGTTTTGATGGGAAAACATACTACTTTTCCCATCGTAAAAATGGAATCAACAGTCGATCTGGTTGTCTGTGTAGGAATTGAACATTGCCATTATGGAGGTGTGCGAGCCTTCATGGTGTGCCAATTTTTAAATTACTCAGTTACAGGCACAGGATAATTTTCCATTACCATGTCCTTGAGTTTTTAGCTGGGATGGAAGGTTACAACACGTCGAGCCGAGATAGGGATATCCTCCCCTGTTTTGGGATTACGCCCTGGGCGTTGCGGTTTATCGCGCAACTGAAAATTCCCAAAGCCGGAAAGCTTGACGCTCTCATTACGTTCAAGCTGTGCGCGGATTTCCTCAAAGAATGTCTCTACCATTCCCTTTGCTTCACGATGGTTCAAACCAACTTTTTCAATCAACAAATCAGAGAGTTCGGCTTTAGTTAATGTCATGTTTTTTCCTATTCTTAATATCACTGAAATTTCTACATCAAGCAAGATTGATATTTTATCATTAAAAAACAAGTTTATATGATAAGCGCGCAATGATTTTCAACGAAGTTATCCTATGCTTGCCAGACCCCGAATCCTGCACTTCTCAAATCAATCCCAATCTCTACTTCCACTTCACAGGCTTCGTCATAGGTCATCGGGTTGAATCCTTCGTATAGGTCGGGCAATAGCCGTAACCCATATTGCTTGACGTACCGATTGGATTGGATACCGGCCTTGTGTTTATCAAACCTCAAATCCGGGTCTAATCCTGTCATGCCGACATAAACACAGGGTTTACCGCTGACGTAATCCGGGTTGCATCTCTTGAACTTGCCTTCATACAGAACCTCTTTCGACAGTTCGACAACATAGACATGGTAGTGTTTGCGAGGTCGCATAATCTTCTACTCCGTTGCTTCTGCCAGTTCAGGTCGAATTGTTTGAACGCTCCAATTTTTCAATTTCAGCCTTTCGCGCCTCCAGTTCTGTCAGTTTTTTCTTGGTGTCTGCAATCTCTTTTTTAATCTTGAGCAATTCTGTCTGAGATTTCCGACTGATCAAATAATTCATACCAAGCTGTTCAGCAATGTATTTTTCAAGCTGACTCCTCAGAATTCTTAGATATGGGTTGCCCCAAACAGCCCCTTCGCGGTATTCAAGTTGGCCGGAATTGATTCCCGCCACGATGAATTCCCGGCTTACACCATATTCCTTGTGTGCAGTTTCATCACTCAGGGTTGCCCCTTTGCTATTCCATTCGCCGTGTTGCGCCATAACTCACCTTCAACTTCCCTCAAGCACTCTCGCCACATCACCCTGGCACTCAGAACACTTTCCGACCAGTAATAAGATGCCTGCTTTCACTTCACCAGTAAAATGGGTGATGGTGACCCCATGCTGACACTTACTGCACCAGACATTTGCGAGGATTTTCTTTTTGGCATCGGCAGGGATGACTGCCCATAGTTTAGCGGCGGGTTCGGTGAATTGAGGAATAAGTTCGATAGTCATTTGAGGTCAACTCGCTCCCTAAGCTCTTTCCCAGGCTTGAAATGCGGCGAATATTTAGCCGGTATTTTTACCTTGTCGCCACTCTTTGGGTTACGCCCATTACGTGGAGGTTTATAATTCAATCCGAAACTGCCAAATCCACGTATCTCAATCCGTCCACCCTTAGAAAGGGAGGTGGACATTGCGCCCAGGATCACTTTCACAGCGAATTCGGCATCTTTCAGTTGAAGTTGTGGGTGCAGTTCGGCAAGGCGGGTGATGAGGTCGGAGCGGGTCATTTGATGTGGCTGTAGAGTGAGATACGTTTAATATTATGATGCGCCAATATTCTACTTTTTATCTGCGAGTATAGTATAAATATTCGAAATTTTTCCTTGAAAAACTGTTCCGCAAAATTTAAAAAAGAATTGATAAATAAAGGGTTATACAGGGGACTTTTGCCAACTTTGCGGAATAGAAAAAATTATAATACTATGATAATTAACAATTTCTTCCAAGACTTAAAATCCGTCGCTAGGGTGAAACCAGCGTACCGGTTCGATTCCGGTTCCGGGCACCATGAAATAGTTTTTAGCATTCCTGAAAATATCAAAAACCCGCATAGATTCAAGCTATAGCTGGTTTTTTCTTGCCTGCACATTCCAATACATACCTATACAAGCCTGCAATAAATGCAGTAACATTTACAGTAACTCGTGTTTCCAGTAACAAAAAATATAAGTTACTGCAAAAGTTACTGAGGAAAATCAATAGAATCAATAGTAGAATCAATAGTAGAATCAATAGGGTCAGACTCCATTGATCTTTCAAATTCCGCTGTTGCGCGTCCGCTTGAATTTTAGGTTTGACGATATTTTCATTTTTAAAAATATTAAACTATATGATCAAAATCAATCGAGTCTTACTAGATTGATACTCTAAAGAAGTGAGATAAAACCGTATTGTCAAGACCTGACTCCGGCCTCCCTTATCAAACCGTACGTGCGAGCTACGTCCAGTTCTCCAGAATCAGGGGGGCTATGATCCGTTCATAATGTCGGATGTTGTTGGTGACCAGCACGGCAGCAACAGACAACGAATGCGCGGCAATCATCATGTCCATTTCACCTATCGGTTGCCCGGTGCTGATGAGTTGGTGGCGAATTTCGGCGTACCAATCCGCTGCATCGGTATCCCACGGCAAAATGGAAACGATTTTAAGAAACTGGCGTACCACTAAATGCAACCGATGATCGGCTGGCAAACGTTTCAGTCCATATAGCAATTCCGCCCGCGTCATGACCGAGATGCAGATCATCGAGGGTACCAACTTCTCTAGTTTGGCTTTTATCGTGGGCGACTTCCCTTTGATGAGATAGCTTGCCGTGTCTGTATCCAGCATGTGCAGCATCTTTAGCGCTCTGGCTTGCCGTGAGTGGAAAGTTCGTCATCAAATATGCCCTGTTCTTGCGACAACTCATTCAGCGGACGATCCGCCATGAAATCGGCGGGCAACTCAACTTCATGCAGCAACTCAAAGAACTCTTTCCAGGTCTTGGCACCAGGGCGGTTTGATATCATCACATCGCCGGTCGTATCGTCGCGCGTGACATACACCTCGTCACCTTCAAAGCGAAAACCTGCGGGAAGGCGAACCGCCTGACTGGCTCCATTTTTAAATAACTTGGCAGTTCGTGTCTCCATCATGACGAGACTCCTTTCAGATTTAAAAGTATATATTACAGTATAGACTTTTCATCAGGAAGGGCAAATTTATTTTGAAACTAACGCGTATCCCGGGGCGCAGAGATCGGCAAATCATTGGCGTTTTCTATTGATTCATTAACCGGCGGTGATCGGTGATTGCCAGTGCAATTTCCGTGGGCATGCACGGAGACACCAAACAAATGCAGCGACTCCAGACATGAACACTCACCCTCTTTGCAACTGATGTCTCCGCTTACCTCCAGCGAGCGTAGTCCGGATGGAATGAAGTAGCCGCGCGCGTTAAGCGCAGCAAACACGAAAAATCAATAAAAAACTTGTTTAGCTATTTTGCGAAGCATATTTTTCAAGACCCTCTAACGGACATGGCAATAATGCCACCCCTTGTAATGAAATGGCGATGTCCGTTTCCCTGATGAACCCACTAGCCACTCCACTAGGTTGCCAAAAGACAGCAA
>CAIRBC010000540.1 GCA_903876685.1 uncultured Nitrosomonadales bacterium
GCTTCTTCGGCAGCGGCCTTGGCTTCAATCAGGTCGTTAGTGCGTTGAGCGACCCGTTCTTCCAGATGATCACGATGGCGTGCAAGCTCGGCTTCAAGTACCTTTAAGGACGACACGTCCAAGCCCAATCCTACAATGAGTGACTGTCCATAAAGTGTGATGAGTTTTCCGGTGAAAAAATAGGGGCTAATCACTCCATTTTTATCTACTAAACCCGCCTCGACACTAACCTGTCCCTGGTTGAAGGCCTTGGCTAACGCCTCGATAAACACCGGTTGGTCATCAAGGGCTATAATTTCTTCCGCTCTGAGTTGCAACAACTCGTTAAACTGTTTACCGGACAAGTTCTCCAGGTTGTGATTCCAGTGAGTTAAGCGGCCTTGGTTGTTGATGGCGTAAAAAACGCCAGGCAGGCTGTCAATCAGGTTCCTGGAAAAATCCCGTTCGGCTTCGAGTCGTTCTATCAACTGTTTCCGTTCGGTGGTGTCTCTCACGGTGGCTTGTAATATTCTCTTGCCTTGAAAATCGAAGGCACTAAGCACCACTTCTGATGGAAAATCATGTCCGTTTCGACTACGTTGAGTCCAGTCGAAGCGATCCAACCCCTTTTGATACGCATTGGCAATTCGCGCATTGGCGGCTGTCATGGAATCTTGTCCATCCGGCTGACTAGGAGGCGAAAGATCACTGGGATGCAACAACAAAAATTCTTCTTTGCTATTGATGCCGAATATTTCAAGGGTTCGAGCATTGCAGTCTAAAAATTCATTTTCTGTTAGTAGGACGATAGCGTCGTTCGAACTCTCGAAAATGGAGCGGAATCGTTCTTCACTGTTTCGCAGAGCCGTTTCAGAGGCATTACGCTGCCGTTTGGACAGCAAAGTCATAATCACAAGAGCAATGGTCAGGATAATAAAGAGGGTACTGGCCACTGCTACATCTCTGCGGTTGTTCGAAATGAGTTTTTCCACCGGAGATAGCAGGGACTTTTCCCCGAGACCCAGCAGCACGACGATAGGATAGTCTTTCAGATATTGCCAACGATACAGACGTTGTACATGGTCATACTCCGATTCAGCGTGATAAGAACCTTCGGACATCGCCTTTGCACCAATAAATGGCCGGTCGGTGTTTGCACGCTTGCCGAGCGCATTTTCAGCGTCTGTGCTATGGGTGAGATATTCACCCTCCTGGCGCAGTATCACAATCGTATCGTCTGAAGTCAGATTGATTCCACTGAGTGACTGACGCAGGTAGTCGGGTGACAGTGAAACAACGACCACGCCATCGAAATGCCCCTGATGTCGGATAGCACGCGAAAACTGGATGGACCACTTCTGGGTAATCCGGCCTTTCAACGGTTTACTGATAAATAATTGACCGGGGTTGTTACCGAGGTGGGCACTGAAATGTTCCCTGTCGCCTAGATATACTTTTCCCTTCGTACCAAAGCTTGAATACGCTGCGTATCCCTGAGGGTCAATTACCGCAATCTGCACGATAGATCCGGCTGGAAATCGTTTTACGATGCGTTGAACTTCCCGCTCAAAGGGGGCATTATTTCCGGGTACGTAGGCATCTCCAAGTTCCATGACTGCCTGGTCTATATAACCTATCAGGATCGTGATCTGCCCGTTAACCGCATTGTTGATCTGGCTGGCTCTGAGTTCTGCTTGTTCGAGCGTCTCTTGACGCAATTGCGTGTCTGATTTGTCGAGTTGCCAAGAGTATAGTACCGCAGCAAGGCAGGACAACAACACCGTCAGAACAGTGATGAAACGGGAGTAACCAGGTAAATTCATGTCTAACCAACCCTGTCAGTAGTCGAAATTAATAATTCAGTCATGCTAAGTCGAGGTATTCAAACTATCGTTAAATTCTTCACGAATTGCCAAAACCTGCGGTATCAGTTTGACAAACAGGGGGAATAGCTTGGGGTCGAAAGTGATTCCCACTTGCTTTGTCATATGGTCAAGTGCATCCTCAACAGTCCAGGCACGTTTGTAGGGACGAGTACTGGTGAGTGCATCAAATACATCGGCAATCGTGACGATACGTCCTTCCAGGGGGATATTTTCGCCCGCGAGACCATTTGGGTAACCGCTTCCGTCCCATTTTTCGTGGTGGGTTAAAGCAATAGTCCTGGCCAATTTCAGCAATTCGGAACTATGCTCGCCAATAATCTGTGCTCCGATACCAGGATGGGTCCTCATGATTTTCCATTCAGCAGGTTCTAGAGGACCGGGCTTGATGAGGATGCTGTCCGGGATGCCGATCTTGCCGACATCGTGCATAGGTGCCGCATCCATGATTAGTTGCGCTTGGGCCCTGGAAACCCCTGCTGCCAGTGCCAGCAAACAGGACGACTTGCTCATCCTGATGACATGCATCCCGGTTTCGTTATCTCGATACTCAGCAGCCCGGCCAAGTCGTCGAACAATTTCAATCCGGGTGTCGCTCAGTTCGGCAGTTCGTTCGCGCACCAGGTTTTCCAGTCTTAGATTCTGGTCGACTTTCTCCAGATGCATTTGGATTCGCAATTTTACGATGACGGAATGGCAGGGTTTATGAAGATAATCAGCGGCGCCTAGTTCCAGACCTTTTGCCTCGTCACTTACCTCACTCAGCGCAGTTACAAAAATGACCGGAATCTCCTTGGTGGCTATATTCATCTTGAGCCGGCGGCAAACCTCAAAACCATCCATTTCCGGCATCATCACGTCTAGAAGTATCAGGTCTACTTTTTGCTCGCTCACGATTTGCAGTGCTTCAGCACCGCTGGTGGCAAAAATTACCCGGTATTTATCTCGTAACATACCCGAAAGTGTGGTGATATTTTCAGGAACATCATCAACCACCAGGATGGTGGCAGTTATTGGATTAGTCATTGTTTGCACTCAATAAGGCATTGCCTATCCATTTCTACCCGGCTAATTACCGTTTCGCCAATCATGATTTTCGCCCGATTGTTGTAAATGCCATCATCCACCGTTTCCAGTTCGTTGAACAGAGGTGCACTCTGCAGCTGAAATAAAAGTGATGGCCATGGTCTGTGTGGCTTGCATTGTTCTACATTGTTGCAAGGACTGATTTCTCCGGATGAGTAACACCTTGAATTCAGTGGGAAACGGAGATCATTCGCCAAAGAAACCATGTGAGAACCCAAGCGCAGGTCGCAGCATAAGATTGCTTGTGCGATTCTCATCA
>CAIRBC010000541.1 GCA_903876685.1 uncultured Nitrosomonadales bacterium
AAATATTCCTTAAATATTGACAAAGGATTCAAATGCGTACCGTTGATGTAATTATCGTGGGCGCTGGCCTGTCAGCCGCTGCGGCGGCCAAGCGACTGGTCGATGCCGGCCTGGAAACCCTGGTACTGGAGCGCTTTCAATTACCACGCCACAAAATTTGCAGTGGCATATTATCGCCGCGCGGTCACCGTTTTCTACTGGAAAATTTTGGCCCGTTGCCGCGTGAAGCACTGCACGATCCGGTTTCATGCAAGGGCGTGACCTTCCATTTCCCCAGCATGGTTTCGATTCCGATGGATTTTTTTGGCGGCACTACCCCGCATTTGCACCGAAAATATTCCGATTACTGGGCAATTCAACAAAGCGGGGCGGAAGTCCATGATCAGACCAGTTTTGTCGGCCTGCAAGATCACGGCGATCATGTCATCGTCGAAGCCAGAAAATCCAATGAACCGGTTTTTTACCGCGCACGCCAGGTGATCGGGGCTGACGGCCCCAATTCACCGGTGGTACGTTCGGTTTATCCCGAATATCAAAAATCAATCCCCTGGTTTTTTGTCGGGCAGAAGTTCCATGAAATTATCGAGTGCCCGCTGGACGAACAATATTTTCATTTCTGGTTTCATCCGGAGCTAGGACACTACACTTGGAGCCACGCCCGGGACGGTCGGCAGATTGTGGGCGTGGGTTTCAAACGAGGCGACAATTTTGCGCAAAAACACGCCCATGTGCTCGATTATTTTTCAAAAAAACATGGAGTGCGTCTGGGTGACGCACTCGATGATGAAGGTTGCGGCGAAAATTTTGGCCCCTCGCTGATCAACCGTTATGTATTTGGCAAGGGCAATGTGCTGCTCACCGGCCAGGCCGCCGGCTTCCTCAACATGATAGGCGAAGGCATGAGTTGTGCGCTACATTCCGGTGCAATTTGCGGCGAAGCCATCGTGGAAGCCCGCTTACGCAACCGCCCGATGCAACAAATGTACCGCAGCATGATCGCCTCCGAAGTACGCCGTACCTCGGATCAATGGAATCCGCTCAAGATCGCTTTTGCCAGACCCCATGAAGCCGATTTCCCCGCTGCCCTGGGCGCCTTGAACTGGCGCGATCGAGCACTGGTACTGCGCGACATGTGGCGTTTCGTGGTGCTTTACAAGGAATTCAAATGGGGCAGACAAATCATGCTGGCAGCCATGCAGCGCGCGCTACTTGGACGCTATTCGCCACAGCGCTGGTTGTAATGCCGATGGTAATTTCATAGGTCGGGTTAGGCGAGTTTTTTGCGCCGTTACCCGACGTTTCCACCAAATTTAAATTATGTTATTAAACAATACCTTGACGTTTATTCGGGCAATCTGCTTTGAGGCAATCCGCATAAATTGACAAGGTGTGATCGTTTACCGAAAAACCTCTTTCTGCTGCAATGGTTTTCTGGCGTGTTTCAATAATCTCATCATAAAACTCCTCGACCTTACCGCATTGCAGACAAACGATATGATCATGATGTTTGCCCTGATTCAATTCAAACACCGATTTGTCACCTTCAAAATGACGTTTGACCAACAATCCCGCTTGTTCAAACTGAGTCAGCACCCGGTAAACAGTGGCTATACCCACATCGACACCGCTTTCCAGCAACTTCCTGTAGATGTCATCTGCACTCAAATGGCACTCTAACCCGCTTCCAAACAAATCTAAAATCTTCAGGCGCGGCAAGGTGGATTTCAGACCTGCATTTTTAAGTTGCAGTGACTGGCTCATAAAATTGGCTCCTCTATCTTGAAGAAATGATAAATTCGATTGCGGTTGAGAATGATAATGATTATCATTACCAAACTCAAGGACAATTCTGTTTAAAAGGATTAATCATGCGCTTTAACGTGTTGCTTCCCACACTCATCGCTGCTGTAGTTGCGTTTGAAAGCCCGGCAGAAGAACTACCCGTGATACTGACGGTACATAATCAGCAGTTCGTCCCAAACAAACTGGTCATTCCTGCCGGCATCAAGATCAGGATAGTCGTCCGCAATCAGGATAGCTTGCCGGTAGAAATTGAGAGTGTCGACCTGTCCCGCGAGATCCTGGTAGCGGCGCATGGAGAATCCTCGTTTTTTGTCGGCCCGCTACAGCCGGCTAGTTACCAGTTTTTCAATGACTTCAACCGCGATATGCAAGGCACCATCGTGGTAAATTCTGCCGTTCAAAAGGGGCAATAATCATGCTGGCAACCGCCATTATTCTGTTTCGTGAAGTGCTGGAAGCATCCCTGATTATAGCTATTGTGCTGGGTGCCAGCCGGGGTATCGCCAATAGAAATCGCTGGGTCGCCGGTGGCATTGCTCTGGGATTGACGGGTTCGGCGCTAGTGGCAATCCTGGCGAATATGGCGTCTTCGAGTTTTTCCGGTGACCAGCAGGCGATGCTCAATGCAGTGATTCTGTTATGCGCGGTCGCCATGCTGACCTGGCATAACGTATGGATGAGCGCACATGGCCGACAAATGTCTGCGGATATCAAAGAAGCTGGTGCCAATATTCAATCAGGCCGCAGTCCGATGACGGCCTTGCTGGTGATCACACTGGTAGCGGTGATGCGCGAAGGCTCGGAAGCGGTGTTGTTTCTCTGGGCAATTCTCAGCAGTGGCGAAAATACCCTGAATATGCTGTTGGGCGGTTTGGCCGGCGTGATCATTGGCATCCTGGTCGGCCTGCTGTTGTATATCGGATTATTACGCATCCCGGTGCGACACTTCTTCAGCATAACCAGCTGGATGATCCTGTTTCTTGCAGCCGGTCTGGCGGCTCAGGCGGCAGGATTCCTGACCCAGATCGGACTGCTTCCCGCTTTAGGCGAAGGGATATGGAATACCTCCATGGCGCTCAGGCAAGATAGCGTGCTGGGTCAGTTATTGCATATTCTGGTGGGCTATATTGCGCGTCCCTCGGGCATTCAAATTCTCTTTTACGTCATCACGATTCTATCCATCCTGCTATTGAGCCGCTTCAATAGCAGACGAATCGGTTGACAGGTAAATATCCATGAAAAATATTCAATTTTTAATAGCAACACTAGGTGTCCTGTTTGCTAAGGCGGTCTGCGCGGAAAACGACTTCGTGGTCTATTCGCCCTATGTAGTCCAGGGGAAAAATGAACTTGAAGTTAAAGCCTTCGGCCAGCGGGATGCGCGTTACGAACTAAATAACGTAAGCGGTTACAACTTGTCAGTCGCCCATGCATTCACCAGTTGGTGGAAGCCGGAAGTGTACCTTGTCGCCTATAATCGTGAACCTGGAGAAAAATACCAGCCCTCAGGTTATGAATTCGAGAACACCTTTCAATTGACCACCCAAGGCGAATACTGGGCAGACCTGGGACTACTGGTATCCTACGCCCACAACCGGCAACCGGGTGTCTCCAGCGCTGCCGAATTTGAGCTGCTGTTCGAAAAACTTTCAGGACACTTTGACCAGCGCCTGAATCTGATCTGGGGTAAACAGATCGGTGCTGGGGCGAGCGGCGCCTTCGCGTTTCGCTCCTCCTATAGCCTAAGCTACAATATTCATGACGAGAAGGCATCTTACGCACCCAGCATCGAAGCTTACTACCGGCCTGGCGATAACGCTTACCAAATCGGCCCGGTATTTTCCGGAGAACTCAGAACGGCTCATGGCAGCGAATTGGAATACAGCCTGGGAGTCATTTACGGAATCAACACCAGCGCACCCAACAAAACGCTATTGGCACGCATCGCCTATGAGTTTTTCTAGGGAATGCCTTTTTTACTGACCTCCCGAATCTAACGGGCATGGCAAATATGCCACACCTGATAATGAAACCGGCCATGCCCGTTTCCCTCTCCCCATCCCTCTCCCGCAAGCGGGCGAGGGAGCGTACGAATCGCTGCGCGAGTTTCACGTTAAGGCAACCAACAACGATTAGTTTCGTAGGGTGCGTTTACGCACCCGCATTGATGACGCATCACAAATGGTGCGCAAGCTACGATTGGCTTGAGAATTGTCCCAAAAAGTGATTTTTGGGTCGCTACTGGGAGGTCTGCCTTTGCGTAGCTCACCCACGCTAGCCGCAGACAAACCAGGCAAGGTGATCTCGCCACCCAAGGCTGCTATGACATTGAGTGAAAAATATCCTTTGACGCAAGGCGCTGTGCTTGTTGACGCACCAGGTTTTTTGTTTTATACAGTCTCACGATACATTTATCCAAAAATCAAACCTCCAGCAAATATAACATGCATCTATAGGCAACTATCAAATTTTGCGCAATAGTTTCCGATTTTTGGACATTTTAATTTTTTGGATAAACGGTGTGACTGGAAGATTTAAAATTTTCATACGACGCAATGCGCTTCGCTTATTGATGCCCTACGTTTTTGCGTGTGTTACGGTTCATATAAACATTTTTGTCCAAATGAACAATAGGCTTGGGAGGATTCCGGTATGTCTGAAATAATGATGATTTTCAGGGTTTTCTGGAGGCTTCAATAATATGATTTTGCCATGAACACGGAGCGCTTCGATTTTATTTCCACCCCGCTGGCAGGCTTGACGGTGGTACAGCGTAAAGCCATTGCAGACCCGCGCGGCTTTCTCTCCCGTTTTTATTGCGCCGATGAATTTCGCTGTGCAGGTCTGGTAAATCCTGTCATGCAAATCAACCATACGCTCACCTATGGCGTGGGCGCGGTGCGCGGGTTACATTTTCAATTCCCGCCCTATGCCGAAGATAAACTGATCAGTTGTCTCAAGGGGGAAATTTATGATGTCGCCGTCGATTTACGGCGCGGCTCTCCCACTTTTTTACATTGGCATGGAGAAATTATTTCCGAGAAAAACTGCCGTAGCCTGCTGTTGCCTAAAGGCTACGCGCATGGTTACCAGAGCTTGAGCGCAAAATGCGAACTGATTTATCTGCACACAGCGGCTTACCATCCCGAGGCCGCTGGTGCGCTTAATGTCATGGATCCCGCTCTGAAGATTTGCTGGCCTTTGCCGGTACAACATCTTTCCGAACAGGATCAGACACACCCCTTTATCAATCAATCCTTCCAGGGAATATTATGATGAAATGCCGACATTGCGCTTCGGAAATATCCCTGACGCTGATCGATCTGGGCAGTGCACCGCCCTCGAATGCCTATCTCACCCGCTTGACCATGCGTCGCCCTGAGAAATGGTTCCCCTTGAAAGTTCTGGTGTGTAAATCCTGCTGGCTGGTACAGGCTGAATCCTACTCCAGAGCCGCCGAACTCTTCAATGACGAATATGCCTATTTCAGTTCTTTTTCCGACCTTTGGCTGAAACATGCCGAGAATTATGTCGATAGCATGGTTGAGCGTTTTGCATTAGACTCTAGCAGTCATGTCATCGAAGTAGCCTGTAACGATGGCTATTTACTGCAATATGTAAAACAGCGCGGCATCCCTTGCCTGGGGATTGAACCCACTGCCAGCACCTCTGCCGCAGCGCGCCTGAAGGGGATTACCACGATCGAGGATTTTTTTGGCTCTACCCTGGCTGCCCATTTGCTCAACGAGGGCAAGCAGGCCGATCTGATGGTAGCCAACAATGTTTTGGCGCATGTACCTGATATTAATAATTTCGCGGCAGGCTTTGCGGCGCTGTTAAAACCACAGGGAGTAGCCACCTTCGAGTTCCCTCACGTGATGAACCTGATTGAAGAATTCCAGTTCGATACCATTTATCATGAGCATTTTTCCTACCTTTCCTTTACCACCGTATCCAGGATTTTCCAGGCTAACGGCCTAGCCGTTTTCGATGTCGAAGAACTAAAAACCCATGGCGGCAGTCTGCGGGTTTATGCCCAGCGTAAGGATCAAGGTCAGCAAGCCGTCAGTAGCCGTGTCGCCGAATTGCTCGCCAGAGAAAGGACTGCAGGCATGAATAGTGAAAATTATTACCAATGTTTCCAAGAGCATGCCAACCAGGTTAAGAATGATTTTTTGCAGTTTCTGCTGGAAGCCAGGCGAGCTGGCAAAATCGTCGCGGGCTACGGTGCTGCCGCCAAAGGCAATACTTTATTGAACTATGCAGGCGTGCGCCCTGATTTGCTGCCGTTTGTGGCCGATCGCAACCCCGCAAAACAAGGAAAATTTTTACCCGGAAGCCGTATCCCGATTGTCAGTGAAGCGTATCTGCAACAACAACGACCGGCTTATGTGGTCATTTTCCCCTGGAATCTGCGCGCTGAAATCCTCTCTCAACTGAGTTATATCCATGAATGGGGTGGACAGTTTGTCACCGCTGTACCCAAACTGGTGGTGGGCTGAAACATGAAAATTGCGTTGACGGGTGCCAGCGGCTTTATCGGACGACATGTTTTAAACCGGCTACTACAACAGGAGCTGGAAATTATCGCGGTGACACGCAATGCCAGAAAATTATCTGAATTTGGCAGCGCTCTCAGGGTTGTGGAGATGGATATAGCGAGGCCAACTCCAGACTGCTTTGAACAGTTGGGCTGCCCGGAGGTACTGCTACATCTGGCGTGGGATGGCTTGCCCAATTACCAATCCCTGCACCACTTTGAAACAGAATTACCTAAACAATATCAATTTCTTAAACTCCTGATTCAAGCAGGACTGAAGTCTTTGCTGGTGACTGGCAGCTGCTTTGAATACGGAAGGCAGTCAGGTGAACTATCAGAAAGCCTCCCTGCCAGACCTGACAATGCTTATGGCTATGCCAAAGATGCCTTGCGCCTACAACTACAGTTTCTAAAGACTGCACACCCGTTCAACTTGACCTGGGCGCGACTTTTTTATATGTATGGCACGGGTCAGCCTGAGACTTCACTTTATCCCAAAGTCATGCAGGCAATCCTGCAAAAGGATGAAGTTTTCAATATGTCCGGGGGCGCACAGTTGCGAGACTATCTGCCGGTTGCAGAAGTCGCTGAAATTCTTGTACAACTGGCTGTAAAACCACAGGATATCGATGTATTGAATGTGTGCTCCGGCGTGCCTGTGTCAGTGCGCCAGCAGGTAGAAATGTGGTTGAAGGCTCAGCACAGCAATCTCAGGCTAAATCTGGGCTATTATCCCTATCCAGACTACGAACCGATGGCTTTCTGGGGGGATCGAAGAAAATTGGATAGCTTGCAGGATAGTCCTTACGGCACTTGAAAACACGGTTCCATGAGGACGGTACTCCTATAAAAACAATAACGCCCATAGCCTGAACAACGGTCAACCCCACTGAAACTGGACTACCATGAATTTTGAAAACGAAAAAGCCGCGCGCATCGCCGAAATGGGCACTAACCAATACCTGAAGTCCACCGCCCATGAATTCATCAAGGCCTCGGTCGCCGCAAAATATTCCTATAACTTTTCCTGGCTAGGTCGCCCGATTATCCAATACCCGCAGGACATCGTGGCGATGCAGGAAATCATCTGGGAAGTCCAACCCGAGCTGATTATCGAAACGGGTATCGCGCATGGCGGCTCGCTGATATTTTCCGCTTCGATGCTGGAACTGATTGCCTGTTGCACCGGCAACCAGGGCAGCGTGCTGGGCATAGACATAGATATTCGCCCGCATAACCGGATTGCCATCGAAGCACATCCGCTGTTTAAGCGCATCCAGATGCTTCAGGGTTCCAGCATTGCCCCGGACATCATCGCTCAGGTAGTGGAAATAGCCAAAGACAAACAGAGCGTCCTGATTTTCCTGGACTCGAATCACACCCACGCACACGTACTTGCCGAATTGCAAGCCTATGCGCCTTTAACCACCCTCGGCAGTTATTGCGTGGTATTTGATACCTTCCTCGAAGAACTGCCGGCAGAACTCGCCGGCGATCGTCCCTGGGGTCCCGGCAACAACCCCAAAACGGCTGTTAGCGAATACCTGAAGCATCACCCGGAATTTGCCATCAACAAAAACATCGACCATAAACTACTCACCTCTGTCGCGCCCGATGGCTACCTGAAGCGCATCAGTTAAAGTCGTGAGAGTTAACACTCTGCCCATTCGAAGTCTGTTTCATATGGGTATGGCTCTTTTGCAACTGCCTAACGGACATGGCAATGATGCCACCCCTTGTAATGAAACCGCCATGTCCTTTTCCCTGATGAACCCACTAGCCACTCCACTAGGTTGCTAAAAGACAGCAACCAAGTGGCTGGTTATCTCCCCATCCCTCTCCCGCAAGCGGGCGAGGGGGAGTAAGTCGCTACGCGTGTTTCACGTTAAATAACGAAATATTCGTCAATATTCCGATTATCCTATTTTCCTCAGTTGAAATTTTAAAAATTCGTTAATCTATTGCTTTTAACTACAAATCGTCAGTTATCCTATATTCCTCTGTTGGAGGAATATAGGATAACTCATTGAGGCAAAGTATCATAGAAGCGCTGAAAACCCCGTGGATTCTGGATATTGACCCGACTGTAAAGCCGCTTTATGGCAATCAGGATGGCGCTGAGATTAGTTACAACCCAAAGAAACCTGGTCGACCCAGTCATGTTATTCACACCTACTGGATAAGCAACATTCGCATGGTTTTAACGTAATGGTATGGACGCCCACTTCCCTAAACGGCATCTAAAGTTCCAAAATTGTGATTGTTATAAACCACAAAACTGGAAAGGTGCATCCGATATGAAGATTACTACAATTGGCATCACTACTCACATTATCGGGAAGCCAGTAAGGGTTGCTGCCGCTATTTTTTGGGAAATGGTGAGCTGGCATGTTCCAGCCGGTATAGCCAGGCTAGCAATTCAGCAACGGCTTGATAGAGTTGCGGCGGGATTTCCTGATCCAGTTCGACCTGCATCAGCAGTCCGATCAAATCTTCGGATTCGTGGACGTAAATGTTATTTTGTTTGGCACGGTCGATG
>CAIRBC010000542.1 GCA_903876685.1 uncultured Nitrosomonadales bacterium
GAGCGGAAACGACGGTGCCATAATCTGAGGTCGCGATAGCCTTGCGAAACGCAAAATCCTGCGACATGATGCTCGCCGATTGAATCAGTTGCCGGTTATTATGTTCGCGGAGCAGATTGAAGACCCGTTGTCCGGCCAGCAACTTTCGTTTGATATCCTGATGGGCACTATCCGACAGGCTGCTGTTGATCATGACCAGACTTGCCGCCTGAATCAGCAGCAACAGGATGGTAAAAGCCAACACTATCCGTGTATGGAGTTTGTGAATTTTCAAGATCATGCCTCCTGCAGCAAGCTGGCTCCTCAGGGTACTCGCACCTATAATTTTACGCCGGAAATACGCCCGAGCTCAAATAGCGGTCTCCACGGTCACATACGATAAATACGATGGTCGCATTTTCCACCTGTTCTGCGATAGCCATTGCGACTGCCAGCGCGCCACCTGAAGAAATTCCGCAGAAAATCCCTTCTTCACTGGCCAGGCGACGGGTCATCTGTTCAGCATCCTGTTGCGTGACGTTGACCAGTCTGTCCACTCGGGATGGCTCATAAATTTTCGGCAGATAGGCTTCAGGCCACTTGCGGATACCGGGAATTTGCGCACCCTCATCAGGCTGCGCCCCGATGATTTGAATCGCTGGATTCTGCTCTTTGAAGTAGCGCGAGCAACCCATGATGGTACCGGTGGTACCCATGCAACTGACGAAGTGCGTCAGGCGCCCGGCGGTGTCGCGCCAGATTTCCGGTGCGGTGCTTTCATAGTGCGCCAGCGGATTGTCCGGGTTGGCAAACTGGTCGAGAATGATGCCGCGACCCTCGGCACGCAGTTTTTCAGCGGTGTCGCGCGCCAGTTCCATGCTGCCTTGTTTAGGGGTGAGCACCAGTTCTGCGCCAAAGGCATGCATCGACTGGCGGCGTTCCACGGTCTGGTTATCCGGCATCACCAGAATTATTTTATAGCCGCGTGCCGCCGCCGCCATCGCCAGCGCAATGCCGGTATTGCCGCTAGTGGCTTCAATCAGGGTGTCGCCAGGCCTGATTTCGCCGCGCTGTTCGGCATGCACGATCATCGAAAGCGCGGGGCGATCCTTCACCGAGCCTGCAGGGTTGTTGCCTTCCAGTTTGGCAAGCAGCACATTCGAGGTGTTGCCGGGGATACGCTGGAGTCTGACTAACGGGGTGTTGCCGACAAAGTTTTCTATGGTCTGATACATTGCCCTGCCTTTGTAATTTTCAAATACCTGATGATAACCCGTGGAGGGTAACAATATTATAATTTTTTGCTTGAGTAGGGTGAATCCTGATAATCAGGCAAGGTACGATAGTTGATCAAAAAAACTCAAGTCGGTATCATGGTCGAAAACTTGTCAACGATAGCTGAATGAAAAAAAATACTATTAGCAAGACGGTAACCAAGGCGCTGGAGCTTCAGGAGCAGGGCAATATTCCTGAAGCGATCAAGCTGTTCAGAAAATCTTTGCTGACTTCCCCTGCAGACTGGATTTCGTTGTTTTCGCTGGCGCATATACTGGTGTATCAGGACAAACCGGAAGAAGCACTCAAGCTGCTCGACAGACTGGTTGCGATCAACCCGCAATATGTGCCGGGATTTTACTTGAGGGGGATCGCACTGGAAAAACTAGGCAGGCACGAGCAAGCCTTAATCGCCGTTGATAAAGGCTTGCGACTGGATCCAGGCAACGTGGATGCGCTGAATCGACGCGGTGCGTTATTGAAAACCCTCACCAGAGATAACGAGGCAATACTTTGTTATCAAAAGGTGCTGACCTTTGAACCGAATCATCAGATGACCCTGTCAAATCTGGGCAAGCTGCTGTTTCTCAATAAACGTTACCATGAGGCGAGAGTCACTTTCGAACATCTGGTCAGTCTGAATCCGGACTATCAGTTTGCGCGTGGATGGTTTGCCTTTAACAAGCTTCATGAGGCAAACTGGGAGGGGCTAGCCGAGATAATCTCTTGCATCAATGCAGAAATTCGTTCTGGCAAAGCTTCCTGTCCTTCGCTGGCTTTCATGGCGATTTCTGACTCGGCCAGAGATCAGTTTCAGTGTGCCAGAATCTTTAGCGGCAGTACCAATCGGCCAGCTCAGCAGTCAGTCTGGAAAGGGGAACAATATCGCCACGAAAAAATCAGGATTGCCTATATCTCGGGTGACTTTCTTGAGCATCCGGTAAGTCACCTGATTGCAGGTGTATTTGAACGTCATGACAAGTCCCAGTTTGAAACTATCGCCTTATCCTTGGGGGTGGATGATAAAAGTATGCTTAGAAGCCGAATCATTGCCTCTGTTGATAAATTTCTGGATGTCAGGCTGATGGGTTTTCCTGAACTTTCAAAGCTGATCGGCCAGTTGGAGGTGGATATTGCGGTGGATCTGTCCGGGTTCACTCAGAATTCTCTTAACGAATTGTTTTCGAAGCGAATCGCACCGGTACAGGTCAATTTTCTGGGTTATCCCGGGACGATGGGTGCAGATTATATGGACTATATCCTGGCAGACCCGCATGTTATTCCAGAAGCGGAATATATTTATTATGATGAAAAAGTGGCTTGCCTGCCGGATACTTATTTGCCGACTGATTCAAAACTGTCGGTTTCCCCGCTAACTTTGAGCAGAGCGGAGGCAGGATTGCCGTCATCTGGCTTCGTTTTTTGTTCCTTTAATCATATTTTCAAGATAAATCCGCAAATGTTCGATATTTGGATGGGACTGCTTTCTGAGGTAAGCGGCAGCGTGCTGTGGCTCTCAAAACCCACCCCTGAAGCGCTGCTGAACCTGCGACTGGAGGCTAAGCGGCGCGGTGTGGATCCGCAGCGTCTGATATTTGCCGAGCGCACGCCGCTGGTCGAAGATCATCTGGCACGCTATCGTCTGGCCGATATTTTCCTGGACACCAATCCCTATAATGCACATACCACGGCAGCCGATGCACTATTTGTAGGGCTGCCTGTTATTAGTTGCAAGGGCAATTCTTTTCCAGGCAGGGTTGCGAGCAGCTTGTTGAATGCGCTGGGTATGCCGGAACTGGTAACCGGATCGCTTGAACAGTATGCTCAACTGGCTTTGGCGCTGGCGCAGGATCCGGAGCGACTGGCAGCCTTGAAAGTCAAGTTGAAGGAGAATA
The DNA here is from genome assembly GCA_903876685.1 of uncultured Nitrosomonadales bacterium. GTDB lineage: Bacteria > Pseudomonadota > Gammaproteobacteria > Burkholderiales > Gallionellaceae > Gallionella. Next base: position 3,150 of record CAIRBC010000542.1, read on the forward strand.
AGGCACGGTTCCCGCTGTTTGATACCGAGCGCTATTGCAGGCATCTTGAGTCTGCATTTACGACTATGCATGAAACCTATCAGCAGGGGAAGTCGCCCGCCAGTTTTGTGGTTAAGCGGTTAGCCGGGAACTCTGTGAATAATGAAGCTTACTGAACTCACCGCTTCTCGCGTCTATCTGAGTTTTGTATGGGCGACACTTGCCATGCTGCTGGTGCTGCTGATCGGTACGCTGGGCTATCGTTTCATCGGTGGAGTGCAATACAGTTGGATCGACTGCTTTTACATGACCTTTATTACGGTTGCCACGATAGGGTTTGGAGAAATTATCGATCTTTCAAATAGCCCTTCAGGAAGATTGTTCACGGTATTTATTGCATTTTCGGGTATAGGTACCATGACTTATATGTTTTCTACCGTGACTGCCTTCATACTGGAAGGGGATATCAATGAAACCTGGCGGAGAAAAAAAGTGCAAAACAAAATTGCGAAACTGAGAAATCATTATATCGTCTGTGGCATCGGGCGCGTCGGCAGCATTGTGGCGCATGAATTGATGCTGAATGCTCGCCCCTTTGTCATGGTAGAACTCAATTTTCAGCATATCGAGAGCTATCTGTTGATGCATCCGGGTCAGTTATATGTGCATGGTGATGCCACCGATAATGACATTTTGCTAGCGGCCGGAATCGAGCATGCGCGCGGTATCTTCGCTGTCGCAGCAGAAGATAGCCTGAACCTGGTGATTAGTCTGAGTGCCCGGCAGCTTAATCCTGAGTTGCGTGTGGTGGCTCGCTGCCATGAGATGAAAAATGCTGAAAAAACGCGCCGTGCCGGAGCGGACGAAATCGTTTCCCCGGATTTTACCGGCGGGTTGCGTATCGTGTCGGCAATGGTACGTCCCCATGTGGTGTCGTTTCTCGACGGCATGATTAAATCGGATGAAAATCTGCGTCTGGAAGAGGTGATGGTTCCGGATGACTTTTCCGGGAATCTGCTGACCATTTTTAATCATGCCACGCGCGATTGTCTTTTGCTGGCGATCCGGCAAGGTGAAAAGTGGTTATTTAATCCTAATATGCAGCATATATTGCAAAACGGCGATGTATTGATGGTGATGACTACTCCGCAGGGACGCAAACAACTGGAACAACTGATGCAGGAGTTGCTATAAGGTTTACGATCCTCCGTTTACCTTGCGGCTACCGGTCTTTGATGTAACCAGTCGATTAGTTGCGCGACGGGCATCGCCTTGGCGATCAGCCATCCCTGTACCAGATCGCATCCCAACCCTCTCACCAGGTCGAGGTCTGCCTGGGTTTCCACGCCTTCGGCGACCGTGGAAAGTTTGAGTTTGTGTGCCATTTCGATGGTAGAGGCCAGAATGGCGCGGGCAGAGGTTTTTCCCACTGCACCCTGCACGAAGCCCCGGTCTAGTTTGAGTTCGCCAAAAGGGATGCGCAGCAACTGTTCGATAGAAGAGTAGCCGGTACCAAAGTCGTCTATCGATAATTTAAAGCCCTTGAGCCGCAAGCGGGTCAGGATATCCATGGCAGTGGCGATATCGGCCATCACGCCGGTTTCGGTGATTTCCAGGATCAGGTTTTCTGCCTTGAAGCCGGTGTTGTCGATACTGGCCATGATGAATTCAGGCAGGTGAATGTCGGACAGCCAGTTCGCTGATACATTAATTGCAACGCTCAGCTCGAAGCCAGCCTGGGTCAGCAACACCCCTCCGGCCATCGCCTTGATCATCAGAATTTCTGAAAGTTTGGCGATTAGTTGATGCTTTTCTGCCATTTTGATGAAAATATCCGGAGGGATGAATTTTCCGCCGCGTTGCCAGCGCGCCAGCGATTCCACACCCACCACCTGTAGTGTGGCGGCATCCACTTTGGGCTGGAAATGCACCTCAAATTCTCCCTGCCGGATAGCCTCTTGAATCTCATCAGGGGTAATGGTGATGCTTGCGTTTTGCGGTTGTACCGCTAATTGCGAGGCATGGTGCTTTACCAGCAGCTCGAGTAAGGCATTTCGCATCACCGGCTTCTTCAGGGTGCCAAGCAGGTTCATCCCCTTGCTGCGCACTACCTCAGCCGCGCTTTGCAACAGTTGCTCCTCAACGCCACTGACCAGAATAATGCTCTGTCGATAACCATTGTCAGCCAGACAGCGCAAAAACTCGATTCCGTCCATGCCGGGCATGTTGAGATCGCTGATTACCAGATCGATGTCTTTTTGCTGTGCCAGGAGTAACAGCGCCTGTGGTGCATTATCGATGCTTTCCAGTTCCGGGATAGCCAATCTGCCTAGCAGCATACTAAGCTGCCTTCTCGCCACAGGATCATCGTCCACGATCAATACATGGCGAGGCAAGACGATATGATCGTCCAGGGAAGTGTCAGGATTGAAAGAACCCGGCAGGATGAGTTGACCAGCTGCTTTTTCGACATCGCTTAGCGCATTGACCAGTTCGGTATGCATCGGTCTAGCAAGTTCCATACGCGCTTCGCCGGCGGCCTGTTCCAGCTTTTCTGCGTAAGCGGCAAAGCGTAACGCGCCTACCATGCGTGCGGCAGATTTGAGTTTGTGCATTAACAGGCCGAGTTCACGGGCATTATTTTCACTCAGATGCCGTTCACAGGCAAAAAGGTCGGAGCGTGCCGTCGAAGTAAACAGGTTGATCAATTCTCGTAGCTGCTTTGCGTCTATATTGCCCAGGATGCGCGTCAGGTAGTCCAGATCCAGCGTCTCTTCGATAGGGCGGTCTGCTGTGGTGTTGGGGGTACTCATGGCAGGCGTCGATCGCGGCAGCCAGTGCTCCAGGGCACGCTGCAACTGATCCAGTTCGATGGGCTTGGGCAGTACGTCATCCATGCCCGCTTGCAGGCAGCAGGAAATATCTTCAGGTTGATTTAACGCAGTGATAGCGATAATTGGCACATAAGTGCCGTTTTCCTGTTCGGTGGCACGAATGGCTCTACTCAGTTCCAGTCCATTCATGCCTGGCATGTTGCGGTCGGTCAGAATGAGGTCGTGCCCGCCCAACTTCCATTTAGCCAGCGCAATAGCGCCGTCGCCAGCCAGGTCGGTATCATAACCCAGTACGTCGAGTTGCATGCATAATACCGCCTGGTTGGCAGGGCTGTCTTCTGCAACCAGGATGCGTTTATGCTTTTTGCTGGCGTGGCTGGTACCGGGCAAGCTGGGTGCATAGGCAGGTTCCTGTTGCAAGGTACGCATCGAATCAGCAATCAAATGGGCTAAGGTCTGTCCCTGGGCTATCACTTCGCGTAGTTGTATGACAGCCTCTTCATCCAGGCTGAGATTCAACTGTAAAATTTGAATTTGCCCAAGCAAGCTGTTCAGGTGCGGGCGCAGCTTTTGCTCACAATTGGAAAGCAGGGAGGCTTTTGCAAGCTGGGCTTGCTTCTCCATGTCGCGAGCCTGCTGTAAGTGGTCTATGACTTGTTGTTGATAGCCCCGTAAGCGGCAGGCTTCAACTACGCTGGCGAAGGTCTCTACAATTTTGTGCAAGCTTTCCACCGAATTTTCATCATAGCCGCCAGGGCGGTTGAGCAGTCCAGCCAGGCCGATCAATCCAGAGCCATAGTAAATGGGTACGCCGAGAAAAGCGTCTAGAGGCGCAGAGCCTGGAAAATTGTCTGGTTGGTGCGTCAAATTGTTACGGATGAGGATGTTGCCGCTACTCAGACTACTGTCAAACAGCGCATCGAGCTCGTCAATTTTCAGTGTTTCGGATTGTACGGGCAGATACTTTTCAAGCCAGGCTATGTCGGACATGGCGTGTAGTCTGAGATAGGCTTTGCCGTCCTGATCGTAAAATTGCTCGCCGATAAAGCCGTAGGAACTTCCGGTCATCAGCAGTAGATTATTCAGCAGCAAGTGGCTAGTGGTCTTGATGTCCTGTGTGATGATAAATTCATGAAGCGCCTGGCGCAAAAGTTCGAGTTGACGAATCTGCTGTTCTCGTTGTGCCTGCACGGCTTTTTGTTCGGTGAGATTGGTCAGTATCGAGATATATTGTTCGGGTAGGCCTTGTGAATCGAGTATGGGTACCGTCGTGTTCTGTACCCAATAGGTGCTGCCATTTTTCCTCCGGTTCAGTAATTCTCCATGCCAGACCCGGCCTTCAGTAATGGTTTGCCACATTTCTGAAAACGTGTGCCGGGGGTGATGACCGGATTTGATGAGGCGATGATTTCGGCCGATCAGCTCGTCAGGGTGGTAGCCGCTCATTTCGCAAAATCTTTCATTAACTCCAGTGATGCTGCCATCGGGTGCCGTAAATGAAATACTGGCGTGTGCATCCAATGCTTGCCTGAGATTTTCCAGCTGCCTGGCTGCCTGACTACGTTGGTAATCCATTAATTTGTATAGGCGGAATTGGCGGACACGCGCCAATATTGCCGCTATCAACAGCCGTGGCTCGGCCGGTTTGAGGAGATAATCCTCACAGCCCGCATTCCTCGCGTCGAGTTGGTGCTGGAGATCGGTAAAGGCGGATAAATATATCACCGGCAATTGATTAAAGCGTTTGCTTCTCCTCAGCAGTGCAGCCAGCTCTGTTCCACTGCAGACGGGCATTTCGATATCGAACAAACAGCATTCGGGCATGAATGTTTCCAGGGAGTCGCTTGTCAGGACAGGGTCTTCCAAGGCCAGCACTTCGAAGCCGGCTTTTTTCAGTAGGGTCGTATTCAACTGTAACAGGGAACGATCGTCGTCGACCAGCAGTACCCGATAAGCGACTCGTGGCATCCAGGCAAGACCTGACAGCGCACAAATCAGTCGGGGAATATCCAGTGGCAGATCGAGCAATAGCTGTACGCCGGTTCGCCGCACCTTGAGTTGCGTGCGAAAATCTTCGGTATCCGCCAAGGCAATCAGAAGCGGCGGGTCGGGTCGGGTAGCAGCGGACAGGCAGTTTTTGTCAAACCAGCTGACCGTGCCTAGCACAATGACTTGTCCGCTGCTGCAGGCCTGGTTGACTCGTTCGATATCAGCCACTTGTTCGATGATAAAGCCCAGCGTTATCAGCGTATCGATTAATTCAGCCGTGCTATAGGCAAGGTTCCCAGCAAGCACAAACTTCCAGGTTGCAGGGTCAGTTGGCAAGTTGTCCGGGTCTATTTGTGAGGCCAGTCTGCCTTTTAGCAGTAGCTCAGAGAGCCCAAAGGCGTTTTGCAAAGCCTGCAGAAGTTTTTCTTGTTTTGGGGCTTCCCGGATAAATTCCTCGAATAATTCGGCAAGTTCGCTTGCCCGTCCTGCCGCTTCAGTCCACTGGCTGTGGCGGCACTCCAGTCCTATCTGTTTTACCGCTTCCAGCAGTCTCTGGCCGAGCGAGCGATCCCAACTGGATAAACTGGCTAGCAGTTTCCGCATATGCAGCACTTTTTCCTGATGGTTTGCGGTCATAAGGTTACCCGTTCCATGATATAGCTTGTGCGATTTTCAGTTAAATTGTGAGCGTTGCGGCAATAAGTGGTTAAGCTTTCCGGATAAGCGTTCATATTGGCAACTGATGTATTATAATCACTTTAAAATCTTGCGCAGGTTTCCTTGGAATAACTCAATGCTGACAGAAAGGTCTTTCATGTTTTCTGAATTAGCCGTGTCTGGCATTGAGGCAGCCTGGTTCAAAGGGCTGCAGCAGCCTTTGCGATTTTGCAAAAACACGGTGTTTTCGTTGTTAGTGCCCTAACGGGCATGACACACTGCCGCCCCCTATGATGAAACCCGCCATGCCCGTTCCCCTGATGAACCCACTAGCCATTCCACTTTGTTGCCAAAAGACAGCAAGCAAGTGGCTGGTTATCTCCCCATCCCTACCCATGAACCTCCATTTCGTAGGGTGC
>CAIRBC010000543.1 GCA_903876685.1 uncultured Nitrosomonadales bacterium
GGGGTCTCTCCCGCAAGCGGGGAGAGCGCAGCGAGGGGGGGGCGTAGCCGAAAGTAGGTCGCTGCGCGTGTTTCTGTTAATATCTATAAATGAAACCGGCAAACATCTTCTCTGATTGAGTTGGACAAAGTCTGTAATTGCGAAGCTGCTGCTGCACTTTGAGCTGCAAGTGTTTTATTACCGTCTGACATGAGTGCAACTTTTTCGACCAGAATGGCAATTTCATGTGTAGCAACCCCTTGCTCGTGTAAGGAATCTGCAATCCCATTCACTGAAACAAGTACTTGAGCAGCTTCGCTGCGTATCCGGCCGATAGCTTCCCCAGCGTTTTTTGCCAGATCAAGCCCGTTTGCGACTCGTGTTCCGGCAGCGTCCATGGCGCTTATTGCTCCGGTTGAACTGTCTTGTATTCCAGAAATCATCGACTTTATCTCATGTGTTGCAGTGGTGGTACGTTCCGCAAGTTTGCGAACTTCATCTGCCACCACGGCAAAACCACGCCCCTGTTCACCTGCACGAGCAGCTTCAATCGCTGCATTCAGTGCTAGCAGGTTAGTCTGCTCAGCGACATCGCTGATAACCTTGACTACTCCGGAAATATTGCTTGCATGCTCTCCCAGTGATCGGATTGCTGAGGAAACTTGCTCCATGGAACCTGCTATATTTTCCATTTCCTCGGCCGCGTTCAAGATGATTAGTGAGCCTTCATGAGCTGTTTCACCTGAGTGTACTGAGATTCCTGATGCTTCTTTTGCACTTCCAGTTACCGTGCTGATAGTTGCTGTCATTTCTTCAGTAGCCGTTGACATCGATGAAGCTGCATCATTCTGCTCGCTGGATCTCTGCGCTACCTGTGCAGAGGCAGACGCAACTTGCTCTGCTGCAACAGAGAGGGAAATGGCGTGCTCGGACATACGTTTCAAGGTGTCGCGCAAGCCGTCACGCATGATCAACATTGCGGAAATTAGCGATCCACTCGGCGCGGCGGGTACTGCAACAGTCAGATCACCAACTGCGATGCGTGTTGCGATTTCGACAGCAACAGTGGGTTCTCCACCCAGTTGTAGCAGGAGTTTTCGTGCGGTGAGAAAGCCTATGCCTCCAGCAACTGCAACTGCTAATATCAGCACCACCCAGTTGATCCATAGTGCGATATTTGCTTTACTTTGTGCATCATTGTAAGTTTTATCGGCCAACTGACGCTCCAAAGCACTTAACTCCTGAAACGCCTTTGCCAGCGAACTATAATGCCCGGAAACAGTTTTCATGTCACCCAGTGCAGAGGTAATATCTATCTGCAGCATGTTGATAGCAGAATCTACTGCCTTACGGTAAACGTCGAGCATACCTGAAATTTCAGCTAGCTTCTGTTTTTCATCTGAGGTGTTTCTTGCGTCCGACTCAAGTGAATGAAAATCAGCGATCAGTTTTGCCTGCGCCTTGGGAATTTCATCAATCATGCGCTCTTGAGTGGACTTGTCATAGGCAGCATACCAAGTGACCAATCCAAATAACTGAACATGCACTCTGGACAGACGCTCGGACAACTCGGCGCTTGTTCGAAACTGCTCGAAGCGGGTTTCTTTGATTTCCTGCATTGCAAAGCTTTGCGCCTTGATAGTCTGGTAAGCCACACCACCAAATACCATCAACAGTATGATTGCAATCAGAGGACCCAAGAGAATACGCTGCTGAATATTCATTTGTTTACCAGATAAGCCAACTTTCCCCTGGATGGGGAAGATAAATTTTCTTGCTATTAATTAGTATAGGCACCGGCGCAGAATTGCAGGTGGTCGATTTTCTCACAATAAGTTTTTTTATGTTCAATCTTTCCGCTGACCGGATTTTGCCAGTCGTATTCCTGCCACATGTCATTCGCAGTTTTCAGGGCATCAATTTGTTCCTTGACAATCAGTTTTCCGTTGGCATCCTTGACCCCGCTCAGATCTTTGCCGATGAAGTTGGGTTTTGGAGCAATCGCATAATAAATACCTTTGTCGTCATGTACAAATACGTACAAGTCCCGATCAATAAATGAACCTTTGGGATTGTTCAGCGCAGCCATCGTTTTTTCGTTGCCATTTGTTTTGTAATAGGCTATTGCTTTTTTTACTAACCCGTGGGCTTCTTCGGGAGTGCCGCGATCACTTGCAGCATAAACTGAGGAAGAGATTGCTGCTGCAATAAAGGTGAAAGTTAAAACTGATAAACGCATTATTGGGTTTCCTGGTTATTGCCTAGGCAAATTTTGCTTGCGCAAGGACAGCGTTAAAATATAAATAGGATAATTAATTATAGCCTGATCAATCAGGTATTGCAAAATAATGTAAATATTCGACTATCCGATTGAAGCCAAGTATAAGCCTAACGGGCATGGCAATTTTGCTACCCCTGATAATGAAACCCGCCATGCCCGGATGTAGTGCTGCATTCTGCGACCAAATTCATCGGCGGACACGGCACCAGCATGGGAGGAGTTATGGTGGAATCGGGATTATTTCCCTGGAATAACGGCAAGTTCCCCGGCATGACCGAACCGTCGAAAGGTTATCGTGGCGTGCTTATTTACGAGACTTTCGGCGATTTCGCTTTTACCATGAAGTGTCGCAGGGAAGGGTTGCGCGTACATGGTCCGACCTTGTCACCGTTCAACGCCTTCCTGTTACTGCAAGGAGTGGAGACACTGCACCTGCGCTTGGAAGGTCATTGCGCTAACGCACTTGCCGTGGCACGACATCTGCAAAGCCATCCCGGAGTAGCGTGGGTCAACTATCCCGCATTGCAAGGCAACCGGTATTACGATCTGGGTCAAAAATATCTACCCAAGGGAGCGGGTGGGGTGTTAACCTTCGGTATCAGGGGCGGAGCTGAGGCCTGAGCCAAATTTATCGACAACGTGCAGCTCCTTAACCACCTGGCGAACATTGGCGATGCCAGGACACTGGTGATCCATCCCGCTTCCACCACTCACCGCCAACTGAGCGAGCAATAACAGATCGCAGCCGGTGTACCGCCTGCTCTGATCCGGCTATCAGTCGGGCTGGAATCGGTTGATGACATTATTTGGGACATCGAGCAGGCGCTTTGGGCCATCGATAAAACTGGAGCCGCGCCCAAAGCAACAGAGCAGCCACTGCGGAAGCGGACAGCAACGAATTGCTCGATATGAGTTAAATCTGAACGAAAGGACAACAATGAAAATCGGCATCCCTAAAGAGATCAAGACTAACGAGAATCGTGTCGCCATCGTTCCTTCCGGTGTAGCGGCACTGGTTGCCGCAGGACATCAAGTCACCGTCGAGCAAGCTGCGGGCAACGGCAGCGGCTTTGATGATGCAGCCTATCTGGCCGCCGGTGCACGTATTGAACCAGAGGCCGATGCTGTGTGGGCAGAGGCGGAATTGATCGTCAAAGTAAAAGAGCCCATCAAGATCGAATGGCCGCGCATCCGTACCGGACAGACGCTATTCACTTATTTCCATTTCGCAGCGAACGAAGAACTGACTCGCGCGCATCTGGCCTCGGGCGCTACTTGTATCGCTTATGAGACGGTGGCTTTGCCTAATCAGGAGCTACCTTTACTCACGCCGATGTCTGAAGTGGCGGGTCGACTAGCGGTGCAACAGGGTGCCAAGTATCTGGAAAAACTGTACGGTGGACGAGGCCTGTTGCTGGGCGGCGTAGCCGGTGTTGCACCGGCAAACGTGCTCATCCTGGGTGGCGGGGTAGTCGGCTTGAATGCGGCAAAAATCGCCGCAGGCATGGGCGCGCATGTCACCATCTTGGACATTTCACTTGAACGTTTACGCTATCTGAGCGAGATACTGCCAGCCAATGTTCAGACCTTGTATTCCAATCGACACACTTTGCTGGAACAACTCGCCGATGCCGATCTGGTGATCGGCGGGGTGCTGATCCCGGGTGCGGTGGCACCCAAACTGGTTCGGCGTGCAGATCTTGAGCTGATGCAAACGGGCGCGGTGCTGGTCGATGTCGCGGTCGATCAAGGGGGATGTTTCGAGACCACCCATCCGACAACGCATGACAATCCGATCTATCTGGTGGACGGCGTAGTTCATTATGCGGTAGCAAATATGCCCGGTGCGGTGCCACGCACCTCTACACAGGCACTCACCAATGCAACATTTCCCTACCTGTTGCAACTGGCAAACAAAGGCTGGCGTAGTGCAGCCAGCGATAACCAGGCCTTGTACAAAGGATTGAATATCGTGGAGGGCCAACTCACCCATGCCGCAGTCGCCTCAGCCTTCGGACTGCCAGTACATCGCGCACCGATCTGACTATCCAGGCTATTTTCCCGTCCTGTCCATCAGTCCAGGACGAAAAAAATGGGCATCCATGAGGGATGCCCGAGTTTGGGAGGAGAAGCAATATAAAAGTCGATGACCTTTACCCGCAGATAATAGCCAATCAATAGCCATTTCCAAACCAATTAATTGCACTATCGATAGCATCATTTCGACTAAGTCACTTTCTCAAGGCTCAAGGTGCAAGCTTCGGGTTACGACGCAAAAAAATGCGCCTAACCCGATCTACAGTTAATGGCAGGTATTTACGACATTAAAGACTAGCTGAAGACGCCGAAACACTCTTGCAAGTAGCCTCAGGGCTTAGCTTCCCGCTCGAGTTGATTGTAAATCGAATCCGCAGCAGCCACTGACCCAGGTATCTTTGTCACGAATAATCCTAAAATCCTCTGTTCTCCTACTCCAAGCCCCGTAACCCTAAAGAGTTGAAATGTTGGTTGAGCCTGCA
>CAIRBC010000544.1 GCA_903876685.1 uncultured Nitrosomonadales bacterium
ACGTTGCGGTGCCTGCATGAACCATTGCCCGGTGTACGCCAGAATCGGCGGTCACGCCTATGGCACCACTTATCCCGGACCGATAGGCGCGATCATTTCGCCGCATATGCTGGGACTGGACGCCACTTACCCGCTGGCCTTCGCCTCGACCCTGTGCGGCGCCTGCGTAGAAGTCTGTCCGGTAAAAATTCCTATCACCGACATCCTGCTGCGCCTACGCAATGAGGCTCAGGCCAAACCCGGCAGCGATGATGCTTCACTGAGAGGCAGCGGTGCCGGGCGCAGTGCCCTGATGAGCGCGATATGGCAAGGCTGGTCTCTGGTGTATAGCCGCTTGGGTCTTTATCGTCTGACCTCGTGGTTCATGAGTCGGGGTAGAGCGCTTTCTCCAGTCGAACAAGGCGCATGGACGAAATGCCGTACCCCACTGACCCCCGCGCCCAAGCGTTTGCGCGATTTACTCAAGGATAGAAAATGAGTCAACTGATTAAAGCCCTTTCCCGCATTCTGCCTGAGCGTCAGGTTATCACCGATAATTTAAGGCTGCTGGCCTATGGCACAGACGCCAGTTTCTACCGGATGATTCCCGAAGTCATTGCCATTGTCGAAAACGAGGAAGAGGTACAGGCGCTTTTGCACGCTGCACGCACCTATGGCAAACCCGTCACCTTTCGCGCTGCCGGCACCAGCCTTTCCGGACAGGCAGTTACCGATGGGGTACTGGCGCTGATCGGCGAAGGCTTTGCCAAGTGTGAAATATTGGCGGACGGTACTGTGGTCAGACTGGGGCCGGGGATGGTCGGCGGCGAAGTCAATTACCGGCTTGCCCCCCTGGGGCGTAAGATTGGCCCTGACCCTGCGTCGATCAACGCCTGTAAAATCGGCGGTATTGCCGCCAACAATGCTTCGGGCATGTGCTGCGGCACCGCCCAGAACAGCTATCGCACCCTGGCAGGTCTGCGTGTCGTTTTAGCCGATGGCACGGTGCTGGACACCGAAGATGCTTATAGCGTCGCCGCCTTTCGCAGCAGTCATACCAGTCTGGTTGCGGAACTGGAGCAACTGGGGATTGCGACCCGACAGGACGCAGAGCTTTCAGCACGCATCCGGCATAAGTACAAGATCAAGAACACCACCGGCTACAGTCTGAACGCGCTGATCGATTATCAGGATCCCATCGAGATACTTGCTCACCTGATGATCGGTTCTGAAGGTACCTTGGCATTCATGTCGCGCATCACCTACAACACCGTTATCGAAGATCCGTTCAAGGCCAGCGCACTGGTATTTTTCCCGACGATAGAAGCCGCCTGCCAGTCGGTGATCCGTCTGAAGACTGAACCGGTCTCGGCGGTGGAGTTACTGGATCGCCCGGCACTGCGCTCTGTTGAAAACAAGGCAGGTCTGCCTGCGATCATCCGCACCCTGGGAGAGGATGCGGCAGCCTTGCTGATCGAAGTACGCGCCGAAAATGCCACCCTGCTCGATCAGCGCATTCAGGCAGCGCTGGGCGCACTCAAAGGCATTGAAACGGTGGAACCTGCCATTTTCTCCACTGATCAGGCTACTTGTGAAATGTACTGGAAAGTACGCAAAGGCACCTTTCCTTCGGTGGGGGCGATGCGCCGCACCGGCACCACGGTGATTATCGAGGATGTGGCTTTTCCGGTGGAATCGCTGGCGGCCGCCACCCATGACTTGCAGGCGCTGCTGAAACAACATGGTTATACCGAAGGCATCATTTTCGGTCATGCACTGGAAGGCAACCTGCATTTCGTGTTCACCCAGGACTTTTCCATCCCTGCAGAAGTAGAGCGCTATGCGCGTTTCATGGATGATATTTGCAAACTGGTTGTGGAAAAATATGACGGTTCACTCAAGGCAGAACATGGCACCGGACGCAACATGGCGCCCTTCGTCGAAATGGAATGGGGTAAACAGGCCAGCGATTTGATGCGTCGTATCAAGCAACTTTTTGATCCGCAAAACCTGCTCAACCCGGGTGTTATCATTAACGACGACCCGCATGCCCACCTGAAAAACCTCAAACCGATGCCGGCAGCCGAGGACATTATAGACCGCTGCATCGAATGCGGCTTCTGCGAACCGCTGTGTCCGTCGCACCGGTTAACGCTCTCGCCGCGCCAGCGTATCGTCAGTTGGCGCGAACTATCGCGGCGTGCAGATGCTGGCATTGACGCCTCGGACATCGAAGGGGATTTCGCTTATTACGGCGTGGACACCTGCGCTGGCTGCGGCTTATGTTCCACCGCCTGTCCGGTTGGCATCGACACCGGAGAATTGACCCGCAGGCTGCGTGGCAGGGGGTTGGGTACCGTTTCCCGTCAGGCAGGACAATGGACGGTAGATAATTTCGGCAAGGTGGCGACCGCCTCGCGAGTCGGTCTGGCGGTAGGCCATGCGGTATCGAGTGTACTAGGCGAAGGCCTGGTCGCACGCCTGTCCAAGGGTGCCTGGAAACGCGGTATGCCCCAGGCGGGCAAACGGGCCATGCCGCGCAGCGGAGAGGGTGATCCGGTGGTGTATTTCCCGGCTTGCGGCGGACGCATTTTCGGCGTGAATTCTGCCGATGAAATGCCGTTGCCGGAAGTGATCATGGATCTGCTGGTACGCGCCGGTTATGCGCCACGTCTGCCGGAAGGCTTTGACAAGCTGTGTTGCGGTCAGATGCTGGCCAGCAAAGGCATGGCCGAGGAAGCCGCAGAAATGGCCGATAGCGTCACCGCTGCCTTGTTAAAGGCCGCCGATGACGGTCAGGGCGGCTACTATCCGGTGATCATGGATGCCAGCTCCTGCTCGGTACGCATGCAAACGCACCTGGCTGGTCGCCTGCGCTTGTACGACTTTCACGAATTTGCGGTCAGTGCGCTGCTGCCGCGTCTGCGGATCACTAAAAAGCAGGGGCCGATCGCACTACACATCAACTGTAGCGTGCGTCGTTCCGCATCCGATGCAAAGTTGCGCCAGCTGATTGCTGCCTGTGTCGATGAGATCGTCGAACCGGCTGGCGTGACCTGTTGCGGCTTTGCCGGAGACCGTGGCTTTGTGGTTCCGGAACTGAATGTACATGCATTGCGCAAGATCCATGAAGCCTTGCCGGAAAATTGTACCGAAGGCGTATCCACCAATCGCACTTGCGAAATAGGTCTTACCGCCGAGACGGGACGTCCCTACCATTCAATCGCCTATTTGCTGGAAGAATGCAGCCGGGAGGAGAATGCCTGCTGAACCCGCAGTGCCTGAAAGCAACACCGAACACCCACCAACCTAAGGAGCTTTAACATGCAGACCTGGCAACAAATATACGACCCCCTGGGCAACCTCTGGTTGTCCGCGCTGATCGCGGCGATACCGATTTTTTTCTTCTTTATCGCGTTAGCAGTCATCAGGATGAAAGGCTATCTCGCCGGCACCATCACGGTAGCACTGGCTTTACTGGTAGCGATCTTTTTCTATAATATGCCTGTCTCAATGGCACTGGCCTCAGTCGCCGATGGCTTTCTGTTTGGCTTGTGGCCGATCGCCTGGATCATCGTCACCGCGGTATTTCTGTACAAGATTACCGTCAAGACGGGTCAATTCGAGATTATCCGCGCCTCGGTGGTATCCATAACCGAAGACCAGCGTTTGCAGATGCTGCTGGTCGGCTTCTCGTTTGGTGCCTTCCTCGAGGGCGCTGCCGGTTTTGGTGCGCCGGTGGCAATCACGGCCGCCTTACTGGTAGGACTGGGCTTTAATCCGCTGTATGCAGCCGGCCTTTGCCTGATCACCAACACAGCTCCGGTGGCTTTCGGTGCGATGGGTATTCCAATCATCGTCGCTGGACAGGTTACCGGCATAGATGCCTTCAAGATCGGCCAGATGGCCGGTCATCAACTGCCGTTCCTTTCGGTGCTGGTACCGTTCTGGGTGATCATGATCATGGACGGCTGGCGCGGTGTACGCGAAACCTGGCCGGCGATTCTGGTCTGTGGCGTGTCTTTCGCTGTGACCCAGTTTCTGACCGCCCATTTTATCGGCCCGGAATTGCCTGATATCACCTCTGCCTTGGTGAGCCTGGTTTCAATCACGGTTTTCCTCAAATTCTGGAAACCGAAAAACATCTTCCGTTTCCCTGGTCAGGAAGTCAGCCTGAAGGTAGAAGCGCACTCTGCCGCTCAAGTAATCAAGGCCTGGTCACCGTTTGCGATATTGACGGTTTTTGTCACCATCTGGTCACTTGCTCCGTTCAAGGCAATGTTCAAGAAGGGTGGTGATCTGGCCTGGACCGTGATCAACACACCGGTTCCGATGCTAGACAAACTGGTGATCAAGATGCCGCCAATCGTCAATGCCCCTAAACCTTATGATGCCGTCTACGCCTTCAACTGGCTTTCAGCCACCGGCACAGCCATTCTGCTGGCGGCCATCGTCACCGTATTTGTGTTGAAGATGAAACCTGCCGAAGCAGTCAAGACCTTTGTTAGTACACTGGACGACCTGAAGCTGCCGATATTCTCGATAGGCATGGTGCTGGCGTTTGCCTATATTGCCAATTATTCAGGATTATCCGGAACCCTGGCATTGCTATTGGCAGGTACTGGCGTGGCGTTCCCGTTCTTCTCGCCGTTCCTCGGTTGGGTAGGGGTATTCCTGACCGGCTCTGACACCTCTTCCAATGCACTGTTCTGCAACCTGCAGGCCAATACCGCTCATCAGGTCGGTGTCAGCGACACGCTGATGGTTGCGGCGAACTCCACCGGCGGCGTGACGGCGAAGATGATCTCGCCTCAGTCGATTGCAGTGGCTACCGCAGCGGTGGGACTGGTGGGGCAAGAAGCCGATTTATTCAGGTTTACTGTCAAGCACAGTCTGATGCTGCTGGTCATTGTCGGTATTATGACCACTTTGCAGGCTTATGTTTTCACCTGGATGATTCCGTAATTTTTGTATCACTACCGGCGCCGATTATTCGGCGCCGCTAAGGGAGAAATAAATGAACACCTTTCTGGAAGCCTATGAGTGGGCTGAAAAAACCTTCTGGAACACCCTTAGCAAGAAGCTCTCCAGCTTTCTTCTCCTGTTTCTGCTCGATCTTGTTTATTTGGGCGTTTATCTTCATGTAGAGCATACCGTTCAGGCCTCACTGGCAAAGCAAGGTGTCGCCGAAATTGCCATCCAGCAGTCCCTGACTGATTTCAATAGTGGATTCATGATCCTGTTGTGTTTAACCGTGCTTGCGCTGGTCTGGAATATTTTGCAAATTTTGTATATGCGCCATCTGGTCGTCAGGCCGGTAAAAGTCATCACGCAAATTTTCGATGAAATCAGCAAGGGTGAAGGGAATTTTTCCTGCGACTTGCCGTTGACTACCCATGACGAATTCCGCCAACTGGCAGAAAGCTATAACCGTTTTGCCGGAAAAATGCGCCAGATTATCGGTGATGTGCGCAAATCGAGCGTATCCATCGCACGCGATGCCACCCTGGTCAAGGTGCGCCTGGACAAGACGGTAGCAACCGTGAAACAACAGGCAGAAATGACCGACGCGGTGTTTAACGCGAGCCACGAAGCCACACTGGCCATCGAAAATGTGTCGAACAGCACGCAGGTCATTTCCGATTCCACGAATATAAATCTGAAAAATGCACGCTCCTCATTGGCCGAAATTCAAGACATAACCCAGCGCATCAACTCCGTCAGCGAAAAGGTACTGCGCTTCAACGCGACGGTAGAGGATCTTTCACGCCGTTCTGAGAGTGTAAACCAGTTTGCCACCCTGATTGGCGAAGTGGCGAATCAGACCAATCTGCTCGCGCTGAATGCCGCTATCGAGGCTGCCAGGGCGGGGGAAGCCGGTCGCGGTTTTGCCGTGGTCGCCGACGAAGTCAGAAAACTGGCGGATCGGGTGAATACCGCAACCGCCGAAATTTCCGGAAATGTGGGCGCGATGCTGGCGCAGGTCAATGAAACGCGCAGCGAAAACGCGGTGATCAATACTGACATCCAGCATACGCGTGAAGTGATCGGTCGATCTGCCATCCAGTTTCAGGGAATGGTAGGAGACTTTGAACAGACCGGTAAACAACTGCTGCAAATTGCCTCGGCGATGGAAGAACTCACTACCACCAATGCGCAGGTACATGAAAATGTTAAAAAAATAAATGAACTATCAATGAATGTGTATACCCAGACCGAAGATTCCGGTAAACGTACCACGGCGCTATCCGAGTCTACCGAGGGCATACAGGAACTGGTTTCCCGCTTCAATATCGGCACAGGCGGCTTTGAAATGGTGGTTGGCAAGGCGCGCAGTTTTCGCGACAAACTAAAAGCTGCACTGGAAGCCATGCAACAATCGGGCATCAACATATTTGACAAAAATTACCAGCCGTTCGGCAATAACAGGCCTCAGAAATACCGTGTATCCTGGGGAGAAGAATACACCAGACGCTGTGCTTCCTTGCTGGAGGATGCCTTTGGCTCCATACCCAAGTGTGCATATGCAGTCAGCGTCAACACGGACGGCTATCTTTCTTCGCATAACGCTCAGTTCTCCAGGCCGCTCACCGGTGATGATGCAAAAGATCTGGTCGGCAACCGCTGCAACCGGAAATTTGACAACCCTAGAGAACTACGCGCCGCCAAAAATACTGAACCAGTGCTGTTGCAGACTTATTTGCGCGATACCGGTGAAGTATTGTGTGATATCGCGATTCCAATTGAAATCGACGGGCGTTCCTGGGGTAATGTACGCATAGGCGTGCCCACCGAGGCACTGCTAACCAAAGATTAGCCCCCTTCGCATGGTTATTTCGCAATCGATACCGCCGGAGCAGGCATGAGCAGTCAATTTGACAGCAGATTTGGTCAGGAGCTATGCGATATGCTTTCGACCGAACTGGGTCTGGTATGCAGTTTCATGGCTGAGGAAGGGCGTATCGTCGCCTCCAGCAACAATCACCTAATTGGCCAAATTAACCCGGTTGCAGGTCGGATCATGCAGGGTTCAATTGACGAATATGACGTATCCAGTGAGGAAGCTTGCTGTTCTGAAATCATGCACGAAGGCATTAGCATGGGCATCGATCTTGCAGGGGAACGGTTGATCGTTTTTTCGATCTCAGGCTCGCTGCAAATCGTCCGACCTATGGCACGCATCATACGATTTTGTGTGAGGTCGTTGTTATGCATACGGCAGGAAAATGCCGCACTCTCACCTCAGACCCTGGCTGAGGATTCCGGTAATGTGCCTAACGGGCATGGAAAAAGAAGCACCCCTGATAATGAAACTAGCCATGCCCGTTTCCCTGATGGACCCACTAGCCACTCCACCAGGTTGCCAAAAGACAGCAACCAAGTGGCTGCTTATCTCCCCAACCCTCTCCCGCAAGCGGGCGAAGGAGCGAACGAATCGCTACGCGTGTTTCACGTTAATCAGACCGCCAGCAACCTGAAGGAACTATTAAACAATGCAAGCCAGACTATCGAACATAGCTTGACCCGCTTGCGCGATGCGGTCGAAAATATCAATCAGGGCATCACCCTGTTCGACACAAAGCTGAGGTTGGTGGTATGGAACAGGCGTTTTCTAGAATTGATTAATATACCCCAGCAGAGCATCGTCTTCGGCCTGTCACTAGAGTCGATTATTCGCTGCTATGCCAGGCAAGCCGGTTATGACGAAACTGCGATAGAAGCCATCGTCGCGGAGCGTATGGCGGTGGTCAATCTGCGCCTGGTAAATCATTCCGAACATAAGCTACCCAGCGGTATCATTTTGGAATTGGTTGACCGGCCACTGCCCAATGGCGGTTTGGTAACGACTTATACCGATGTGACTCGCCGACGGCATAACGAAGCTGCACTGCGGAGCACCTTCGAAAATGCCGAAAGGCTGGTCGAGATACGCACCCGGGATCTGCGCGACTTTGCGGAACTTTCTTCGGACTGGTTCTGGGCACAAGATGCAGATTTTCGCTTCATCGAATTTTCCGGCCATGCCACAGACAAGCTGCGCCGACCGCAAACCGATTATTTCGGCAAGCGGCGCTGGGAGATGCCCATTTCCGGGGTTAGCAGCCAAAAAATGGCAGAGCATATCGCGATTTGCGAAAGACATGAGGCTTTCAGAAACTTTGAGTATGAAATCCCCGGCGCGGATGGCACGCTTCAATTTTTTTCCATTAGCGGGACCCCGATTTTTGATGAACTGGGCAACTTTGAAGGCTACCGGGGCGTAGGCAAAAATATCACCGAGTTGCGCTGTGCCGAACTTGCTACCCGGGAAAGCGAACAACGATTATCACAAATCATCGATGGCACATCCATACCGCTCTTCGTGATCGATGCCGAGCATCGGGTGACCCATTGGAACCAGGCATGCGCCAAACTCACCGGCTTCACTCCCCGTCAAATGATCGGTAGCAAGGAAGTATGGCGGGCATTTTACCCCCAGGCTCGCCCAACCCTGGCCAACCTGATTGTACAAAGCGTGTCAGAAGCGCAAATAAAATCATATTATCAAAAGGTTGCACGCTCGACGCTGATCAGCAACGCCTTTGAGTCAGAAGTGTACCTGCCTGAAGCCGATGGCGCCGATCGCTGGCTGTATTTCGCGGCAGCCCCGTTGCGAGACTCAAGCGGGAAATTAACCGGCGCCATCGAATCATTGCAGAATATCACCGAACGCCGCCGCGACCAGCAATTGCTCGAAGCCAGAACCGAGGCACTGTTGAAGTCCTATACGCTTGTCGAAGAGCGTATCAACGAACGAACGGCAGAACTGTCACAACAACTGCATTTTCAGCAGCAACTGATTGAAGCCATTCCAGGCCCGGTATACTACAAGGACACTGAAGCGCGGTATCTAGGTTGTAACAGCGCCTTTGAAGCCTTCATCGGTCAATCTGCCAAAGATTTGATCGGCAAACAACCCAGTTCCCCTGAAAATCATGACCTAGCCTCCGATCTCGAGTTACTTTCCAGACCGGGATCGCAGATTTACGAAGCGCAATCCCGTTATGCCAATGGTGAATTACGCGACGTGATGTTCCACAAGGCAAGCTTCACCCGACCCGATGGCAGCGTGGGCGGTCTGGTCGGTCTGATGCTCGACATTAGCGAACGCAAACGCATGGAGAGTAACCTGCGACAGGCGGCAACCGTTTTTGAAAGTGCGGCTGAAGGGGTGATTATCACCAAACCGGATGGCACGATCATCGCCGTGAACCATGCCTTCAGCGAGATTACCGGCTACTCCGAACAGGAAGCCTTAGGCCAAAATCCGCGCATGCTGCAATCCAACCGGCACGACCCGCATTTTTATCGCCAGATGTGGGATAGCATCGCACAAAACGGTCGCTGGCAAGGTGAAGTGTGGAACCGTCGCAAAAATGGCGATGCCTATCCCGAATGGCTCTCGATCACCTCGGTATGCGACAATCAAGGCAACATCGCCAATTATGTGGCGACTTTTTCCGACATCGGTCAGCAAAAATTGAATGAAGCACGCATCGAACTATTGGCATTCTCCGACCCCCTGACGCAATTGCCTAACCGCCGCTTGCTTCTGGATCGCTTGCAGCATTCGCTGGTCACCAGTTTGCGTAACAACCGTCACGGTGCACTTTTTTTTATCGATCTCGACGATTTCAAGGATCTCAACGACACACTCGGTCACGATATAGGCGATATGCTGTTGCAGCAAGTAGCCCAGCGATTGTTGAGTTGCGTGCGCGAAAGCGACACCGTTGCTCGTTTTGGCGGGGATGAATTTGTGGTCATGCTCGATGATCTGAGCGAAAACCTGCTGGAGGCTTGCAACCACGCCGAACAGATCGGGGAGAAAATTCTGGCCTCGCTCAATCAGACTTATCTGCTGCAAAGCTACTCCTATCACGGCACCCCCAGCATTGGCATCACCCTGTTCGGCGGCCAGGATGCTTGTGTCGATGATTTGTTAAAACAGGCTGATCTGGCGATGTATCAAGCCAAGGGAGCGGGTCGTAATGCGCTACGCTTCTTCGACCCCAAGATGCAGACCGCCGTTTCCGCCCGCGTCGTGCTCGAAACTCAGCTGCGGCTGGGCATACAGGAAAATCAGTTTATCCTTTACTATCAGCCGCAAATGGATCATCGTGGTCGCGTGACCGGGGCTGAAGCACTGGTACGCTGGCAGCATCCGACGCGAGGCTTGGTGTTTCCTGCGGAATTTATTCCATTGGCTGAACAGACCGAGCTGATCATTCCGCTAGGCTCCTGGATTTTGACTACTGCCTGTCAACAATTGGCTGCCTGGACAAAAAATCAGGAGACGTCGCACCTGACCCTGGCCGTCAATGTCAGCGCCCGCCAGTTTAGTCATGCCGATTTTGTGGAACGGGTATGCGCAACGCTTGAGCGTCATCGCATAGGCTCTGGCCAGCTTAAACTGGAAATTACCGAGAGTATCTTGCTGGATGATATCGAAGGAATCATCGAGAAAATGGTTTTATTAAAAAGCAAAGGGGTAGGTTTTGCGCTAGACGACTTCGGTACCGGCTATTCCTCCTTGTCCTATCTGAAACGCTTGCCGTTGGATCAACTGAAAATTGACCAATCCTTCGTTCGCGATGTGCTATGCGACCCCGGCAATGCCACCATTGCCCGGGCGATTGTAGCACTGGCGCATAATCTGGGACTGGGGGTGATCGCCGAAGGCGTCGAAACCGAGGAGCAACTGCTGTTTCTTGCCAGCAATGGCTGCCATGTCTATCAGGGATATTTGTTCAGCCGTCCGCTGCCGCTGGAGGGATTTGAGCAGTTTCTCAGAAGGGTGCCCGCCATGTCCTGAAACTAACCGTGTTTAAACCAGTTGCGAAAGGCTAACGCAGACTGGTATTACCACAGGACAAAGCAGGTTATTTGAAAGCTGATCTTGACTGCTGGAGATAAAATCGAATAGTATCGCATTAAATGGTATTACCACTTTACCGGCAATTGAAAGCAGTTGTTTTAAGCTGGTTATTTTCGACTCGCTACGCGGGTTCGGATATTAGATAGTTCACATACTCAAGGAGGAGAATAATATGTTTCAGACTCGTATCCATGGCCGGGGTGGTCAGGGGGTGGTAACGGCAGCCGAAATGCTTTCAATTGCCGCTTTTCTCGAAGGTAAGCACGCGCAAGCCTTCCCCAGCTTCGGCTCAGAACGAACCGGCGCACCGGTGGTGGCTTATTGCCGCATCGACAACAAGGAAATTCGTTTGCGCGAACCGATCATGGCACCGGACTCGATCATCATCCAGGATCCGACTCTGCTTAATCAGGTCGATGTATTTCAGGGACTGAAGGCCGATGGCTATGTATTGATCAACTCTGCCAAAAATTTTGAGCAACTGGGTATCGCGGACATCGCCAAAAAGCTGCGCCCGGATCATCAGGTATGCGTGCCTGCCACCGAAATCGCGATGAAGTATCTCGGTCGTCCGATGCCCAATGCGGTGTTACTCGGTGCCTTTGCCGGACTGTCGGGTGCGATTTCCCTGGCCTCCGTTGCCGCCGCTATCCGCGACAAGTTCTCGGGCAAGGTGGCCGAAGGCAACATTAATGCTGCCACTGCCGCCTTCGAATATGCCAAACAACAACTTGCCGCACTGGAGGTAGCATGACGCTCAAACAAATTGAAGGTTCACATGGGGTAGCGGAAGCAGTCGCCTTATGCCGCCCGGAGGTCATCTGCGCCTATCCGATCAGCCCGCAGACGCATATCGTCGAAAACCTGGGTGAAATGGTCAAGGCTGGAGAACTCAAAGCCGAATATCTCAATGTAGAATCGGAGTTCGCCGCGATGAGTGTGGCGATAGGCTCCTCTGCGGTCGGCGCGCGCACCTATACCGCAACCGCCTCACAGGGTTTGCTGTATATGGCCGAAGCGGTGTACAACGCCTCTGGTCTGGGGTTGCCGATCGTGATGACTATCGCCAACCGTGCCATCGGCGCGCCAATCAATATCTGGAACGACCATTCTGATTCGATGAGCATGCGTGACAGCGGCTGGATCCAGCTGTTCGCGGAAACTAATCAGGAAGCGATGGATCTGCATATTCAGGCTTTCAAACTGGCCGAAGAGCTCTCGTTACCGGTGATGGTCTGTATGGACGGCTTTATCCTGACCCATGCCTATGAACGTCTGGATGTGCCTACCCAGGAACAGGTGGATGCATTTTTGCCTCCTTTCGAACCGCGTCAGGAATTGAATCCGGCGCATCCGTTATCGATAGGCGCGATGGTCGGTCCGGAAGCCTATACCGAAGTGCGCTATCTGGCGCATGCCAAACAAATGCAGGCACTGGAACGTATCCCCGAAATTGCTGCAGACTTCAAACTAGGCTTCGGCCGCGATGCCGGTGGCCTGATTCGTCCATACCGGCTTGAAGGAGCAGAAATCGTCATCATCGCGCTGGGTTCGGTGCTCGGCACGATCAAGGATGTGATCGATGAACTGCATGAGGCGGGGCAAAAGATTGGCGTGCTGGGCATCATCTCCTATCGTCCTTTCCCGCTGGAAGCCATCTGCGAGGCGCTCAAGGATGCGAAAAAAGTCATCGTGCTGGAAAAATGTTTTGCGGTCGGCATCGGCGGCATCGTCGCCACCAATGTGCGGATGGCGCTTGCCAGCACCGGTCAGGAAGTGTTGACCGTGGTTGCCGGTCTCGGCGGACGCGCTATCACCATGAGCAGTTTGCATGCGATGTTGCAGGAAGCCGTCGCGGGTCGACTTGGAAAACTGACTTTCATGGATCTGCAACAGGGCGTGGTTGACCGGGTGCTGGAACATGAACGTAATGTGCGCCGCTCAGGCCCGATTGCCGAATCCGTGCTGCGCGACATCGGCGCTGTCGCCTCAAAAATTTCTTGAAGGAAATTCATATGCCCAATCAACCTATTAAATTTTATCAGACTGGCACTTTTACCATCGGCAATCGCCTGCTCGACGAAAATAACCGCTCTGTACAAGCCACCGCTGCACGCTACAATTCACTCAACTCAGGTCATCGGGCCTGTCAGGGTTGTGGCGAGGCGCTGGGTGCGCGCTATGCAATCGATGCCGCCATGGCAGCTGCCGATCGTCAGTTGATCGCTGCCAATGCTACCGGCTGTCTCGAAGTGTTTTCTACCCCCTATCCCGAAACTTCCTGGCAGATACCCTGGATACACTCGTTGTTCGGCAATGCACCAGCGGTCGCGACTGGCATTGCTGCGGGTCTGCGCAGCAAGGGCAGAGGCAATGTACGGGTAGTCGCCCAAGGCGGTGACGGCAGCACGACCGATATTGGTTTCGGTTGCCTGTCGGGCATGTTCGAGCGCAACGATGATGTGCTGTACATCTGTTACGACAACGAAGGCTATATGAATACCGGCGTGCAGCGTTCTTCGGCGACACCACCAGCGGTACGCACCGCCACCACCATGCCACTGGGTGCTGAACCTGGCAATGTGTTCGGCCAGGGCAAATACCTGCCGGCAATCGCGATGGCACACCGTATTCCTTATGTCGCCACCGCGACGGTCGCCGATCTGCATGATCTGGAATACAAGGTCAAGAAGGCGATCAACATTCGTGGCGCCAAATATATACACATCTTCGTCCCCTGTCCGCTCGGCTGGGGTTCGGCCTCAAATGACACCATCAATCTGGCCTATATGGTCAAGGAGTGCGGACTGTTTCCGGTCTTCGAAGCGGAACATGGCAAGGTCACCGGTGTATCCAAAATCCGTAAACCCATCCCCGTGGAGGAATACATGAAACCGCAACGCCGCTACGCGCATCTGTTCGGCAAGAATCCGGCTACAGAAACGATCGCGAAAATCCAGGCGCTCGCCAACGAAAATATCCAGACCTATGGTCTGCTGGAACAGGGAGCGAAATAATGGCTGTCGTCATGAATAAACCTTATGCGATTACCCTCGATGTAGGCTCTTCGCTGGCCAACAAGACCGGT
This sequence comes from uncultured Nitrosomonadales bacterium, assembly GCA_903876685.1. GTDB lineage: Bacteria > Pseudomonadota > Gammaproteobacteria > Burkholderiales > Gallionellaceae > Gallionella. The sequence continues at coordinate 13,986 of CAIRBC010000544.1, forward strand.
TCGTGGCGCACCGCCAGACCGGTTTATCTGGACCGCCTGCCCCCTTGCAATAATCAGTGTCCCGCCGGTGAAAATATCCAGAGCTGGCTGAATCTTGCCGAAGAACACAAGTACGAAGCTGCCTGGCGCAAGATCATGGAAGAAAATCCTTTTCCTTCAGTCATGGGTCGTGTCTGTTATCACACCTGCGAAGGTGCGTGCAATCGCGGACAAATCGATCTGCCGGTAGGCATCAATTCTGTCGAACGTTTTCTGGGTGATCAGGCGCTCAAGCATGGCTGGAAAATCAATCCAGGCAAACCCACCGGCAAGAAGGTGATGGTGCTGGGGGCAGGCCCAGGTGGACTGTCGGCAGCCTATCACCTGGCACGAATGGGTCATACGGTCACCGTATTCGAAGCCAGCCCCAAGACTGGCGGCATGATGCGTTATGGCATACCCAAATATCGCATGCCACGCGAAAAGCTCAATGCTGAAATAAATCAAATCAAGGAGATGGGTGTCGATATTCGGGTGAACAGCCGAGTCGATGATGTCGCACTGACCATGAAAGAGGGTGGCTTTGATGCCTGTTTCCTGGCCGTCGGCTTGCAAAATGGCCGGATGATCAATATTCCGCAGCAGGGCAGTCTGCCGATTCTGGATGCGGTGACGGTGTTACGCTCGGTGGAACTGGAAGAATCTGTGGCACTTTCAGGCCGTGTGGTGATTTATGGTGGCGGCAACACCGCTATCGACGTGGCGCGTTCTGCGATTCGCCTCGGGGCGCTGTCGGTCACGGTGATCGTACTTGAAGACCGTGCACAAATGCCGGCTCACCCCGCAGAAATCAATGAAGGTCTGGAAGAAGGCATGGCGCTGATCAATTTGCGCCAAATCAAACAGATTGAGGGCAACACCCTGACCCTGGAAATAATGGTGGCAGGTCACGGACGCGATTTCCTGCATACCGGCCAGTTCGAAACTATCGAAGCCGATGTGGTAGTGCAGGCGCTCGGTCAGACGGGTGCCTTTACGCCGTTTGCCAACCTGCCCGGTATCATCATACAGGATGGTGCGGTTCAGGTTGGCACTGACCTGATGACGGGCGCTCTAGGGGTATATGCCGGCGGCGACATGATTCCCTCGCAGCGCAATGTCACGGCGGCAATCGGGCTGGGCAAGAAAGCGGCGCGGAACATCGACGCCTTTCTGCGCGGAGAGAAACTGCAACCCAAGGTGAAGGCGGAAATCGCCGACATCAGCCGTATGAACACCCGCTATTACTCGGATGCGCCGCGTACCATGCGACCGGTGCTGGATGCGGTGCGTCGTTCTACCGGCTTCGCCGAAGTGGTGGGCAATCTCGACGAAGAAAATGCAGTATTCGAGGCGCGCCGCTGCATGAGTTGCGGCAACTGTTTTGAATGCGACAACTGTTATGGAGTTTGCCCGGATAACTCGGTGATCAAACTGGGTCCCGGCAATCGCTTCAAATTCAACTACGACTACTGCAAGGGCTGTGGCATTTGTGCAGCGGAATGTCCCTGCGGTGCAATCAAGATGGAAATCGAGCAAATTTAATATGCTGCCCTGCTTTTAGCGCGTAGGGTGCGCTTGCGCACCATTTAAATCGGGTGTGCAAGCGCACCCTACGCGTGATTGTGACTCAGGAGTCTAGTGTAAGCCCTCGTTGCCGCGTGCTGCGAGGGAACGGTCAACATTTAATATTGACTAGCAGCAAAAATATAAATATCATCAAAGTGGTCTTACCAAAAAGGTCTCTATGATACAAAACCGCCCCACTGTTACTCGAATTTCTGATGTAGTCGCTTATGGCCTGGAAAAACGCATCCTCGAAGGCTCTTTGAAAAACGGAGATCGCCTTCCTTCAGAACGTGATTTTTCTGTGGAGCTGGGGGTATCACGTCCAACCTTGCGTGTCGCCATCCAGAAACTGATTACCAAGGGACTTTTGGCTACCCGGCAAGGCGGCGGGACTTTTGTAACGGATAAACTTGAAGCCTATTTCGTTGATCCGTGGCAGGAAATGTTATCCGATCACCCGATGTTGCATGGAGATTTACTGGAATTCCGCCAGATGCTCGAATGTCGCGCAGCCTCGCTGGCTGCCGAACGGGCGACCAATGTTGATATTGAGCGACTGGATTCGCATTATGCCGCACTGGAAGCGGCTTATGAGAAGGAAGACATAAAAGCCTGTATCGATGCTGACGTGGCATTCCATCAAGCAATCGCCGAAGCGGCACATAACGTATTGATCGGACATATGAGCGCCAGCCTGCTGAAACTGATCCACGGGCATGTCTCGATAAATCTGGAACATCTGCATGCCAGACCCCAGAAATGGGATCAGTTACGTGCCCAGCATCATGCTGTCTGGCAGGCAATCCGCGAGCGCCAGCCCGAATTAGCCTCCAACGCAGCTCGCGGTCATATAGACTTTGTGCGCCAAAGCATGAACGAATCCAACCAGGAAATTGAACGGAGACTCAGCGCCATGCGACGCCAGGGTGAATCGCTCACCTGAGCGTCAACTTTTGATCTGAAAATTATACGAGGCTACGATGCTTAAAAAAAATATTGCAGTATTGGGATTGGGTATTATTGGGGGTAGCTGGGCAAAAAATCTGATTGCCGATGGCCATTCGGTACGCTGCTGGAACCGCTCTGCCAAAGACTTTCCCAATTTCTTTGCTTCCATCGAGGAAGCGGTGGAGGGTGCAGAAGTCATTTTCATCGTCGTCACTGACCCGCCTGCGGTACAAAGAGTGCTGGATCAGATCAAACACAAACTGCATCCGGGGCAATTGGTGATTCAGTCGAGCACCATTTCTGCAAAATGGACTTTATTATTCGCCGAACAGGTACAACAAACCGGTGCATTATTTTTAGAGGCGCCGTTTACCGGCAGCAAGATCGCCGCAGAAAAACGCCAGACTGTCTATTATCTGGGTGGTGATGCCGAACTGATCGAACAGGCGCGCCCGATACTGGAACCTATTTCTTCCGCCCTGTTACACATCGGCCCGCTGGGTTCGGCTTCGACTTTAAAACTGGCGATGAATATCAATATCGCAGGGGTCGGTCAGATACTCTGCGAAAGCCTGAAATTGTGCCAGAGCGCAGGCATTTCAGATGATGTCTATTTCAACGCGCTCAAACGCAATATTTCACATTCAGGTGTCGCCGATCTCAAGGAACAAAAATTAAGACTACAGGATTATAGTCCGCAGTTTTCGCTGAAAAACATGGCGAAGGATCTCAAACTGGCGCTGCAAACCGCTGACGCTCTTGACTTGCCGCTCAAACAAACCAGGTTGTTGGATACTGTTTATGATCAGGGGATGGCAAATGGCTGGGCTGATGACGATTTTATCGGACTGATGCGTTTGCTGAAAGCGCAAGCATAACCTATTTCTTCTTCAGCGAAAGTAGCCCGGATGAAATGAAATGGAATCTGGGGTTGTCACTCCAGGCAACCTGGAAAATCGCAAGTGATCCGATTTTTCCCGGATTCCGCTCCGCTACATCCGGGCTACGGTGCTATCACAAAAATGATCGTGTGCCCATGGATTCCAACGCAGCGGCTAGCACACCGCACCACGCACCGCACAGGTTCAAAACATAATATTCTTGCATTAAAATGGTGCACGGATGTAATACCGCTCTCGTAAGTATTATTCAAATTAATGTTTTTAAGAGAAAAAGTTTTGTGGCATGAAATCTGCTTTAGTTAATGCGTGGATACCTTATCCCGCTTTATCATTAACTAAAAAGGAAACATCATGCAAAAAAAATTACTCGTTATCGCCTTAGGGACCGTATTCGCAATGCCGGTATTGGCTGCTGATGCGCCTGCTGCTGCACCTGCTTCCCCGCATACCTTTACCAGTAATGTCGCGCTGGTTAGCGATTACCTGTATCGCGGGATTACCCAGACCAACGCGCAACCGGCGATCCAGGGCGGTTTCGACTATGCGCATGCCAGCGGTCTCTATGCAGGCGTATGGGGTTCAAGCATCAGCTGGCTGACTGATACCGCTGGATATAATACAAAGAGCTCGCAACTGGAGCTGGATACCTATTTCGGTTACAAAAATTCCTTTGCGACAGATTATAGCTATGACGTTGGCTTCCTACGCTATAACTATCCGGCCAAATACTTTCCAGGCGCTGTAAAGGCAGATACGGATGAAATCTATGGCTTGATCGGCTGGAAATGGCTGACTGCCAAGTATTCCTACAGCCTCGGCGACACATTTGCTTCTGCCAACGCCAAGGGTACTAGCTATTTCGATCTGAGTGCTAATTATGCCGTCGGAGAAACAGGAATCACCTTGGGTGCTCACTATGGTAAACAAAAGTATAAGGGTACCGGTAATGATATCTATACCTATAACGACTATAAGGTGAGCGTTAGCAAGGATATTAGTGGTTACGTACTGGGACTGGCGTATAGCAACACTAACGCAAAGAAAACTGCTTACACCAACGACTATCTCAAATTTGAAGGAAAAAGCACCGCAGTTCTGTCGCTCGCTCGCACGTTCTAATTAGTAGTAGCGGAACCTTCCGCTGAATCAAAGGAGAATGAAATGAAAATGGTCACAGCTATCATCAAGCCGTTCAAACTCGACGAGGTGCGCGAAGCGCTATCGCTGTTGGGGGTACAGGGTATCACCGTTACTGAGGTAAAGGGCTTTGGACGACAAAAGGGGCATACCGAGCTGTATCGTGGTGCCGAATATGTGGTGGACTTTCTGCCCAAGATCAAGCTGGAAGCTGCAGTTCGGGCTGATATGCTGGATCAGGTTCTGGAAACCATCGAAAAATCTGCACAGACAGGCAAAATCGGTGACGGCAAGATATTTGTCAGCGAGATCGAACAAGTCATCCGCATCCGCACCGGTGAAACCGGCGTAGAAGCGCTGTAAAGGAGAGGGTCATGCAAAAATTATTCGCAATATTTACACTGTTGGCGATGCTTTGCGGGTTTGGTGCACAAGCATTTGCCGATAATACAGCCGCTTCTGCGGCAGTGGCATCGACGGCTTCAGCACCTGCCGCTCCTGCAGATGCTGCAGCAGCGTCTCCGGCAGCCTCTGCACCAGCAGCGGCAGCCCCTACCCCAAACAAGGGTGATACTGCCTGGATGCTTACTTCCACGCTGCTGGTGATCATGATGTCCATCCCGGGTCTCGCGCTGTTCTACGGCGGTCTGGTACGCAGCAAGAATATGCTGTCGATCTTGATGCAGGTGTTCGCCATTTTCGCGATGATCATCGTGTTGTGGGCAATCTATGGTTATTCTCTGGCGTTTACCCAAGGTAGTGGTGCGTTGAGTCCGTTTATCGGCGGCTTTGACAGGCTGTTCCTGAAAGGCATCTTTGATCCTGTCACCGGCAATGTGGCCAATGCGGCAACCTTCACCAAAGGCGTCGTGTTACCTGAATTTGCCTTTGTTGCCTTCCAGGCTACTTTCGCTGCTATCACCGTGGCGCTGATCGTCGGTGCCTTCGCAGAGCGTATGAAATTTGCCTCCGTGCTGTTGTTTTCCGCACTCTGGTTCACCTTTGCTTATCTGCCTATCGCTCATATGGTGTGGTTCTGGGCGGGTCCTGATGGCTATACGACGCAAGCAGCGGCAGATGCGGCAAACGCGACTGCAGGGTGGTTGTTTCAGAAAGGAGCACTGGATTTTGCCGGCGGTACCGTGGTGCATATTAATGCTGCGGTTGCGGGTCTGGTCGGCGCGTTTGTTATTGGCAAGCGTATTGGCTACGGCAAGGAACCCATGGCGCCCCATAATCTGGTGATGACCATGATCGGCGGCTCGATGCTGTGGGTAGGCTGGTTCGGTTTCAATGCAGGTTCCGCACTTGAAGCTGCTGGTACTGCAACCTTGGCTTTCATCAACACGCTGGATGCGACGGCTGCTGCAGCACTGACCTGGACACTGGCTGAATGGCTGCTGAAGGGTAAACCTTCTGTGCTGGGTGCAGTATCAGGAGCGGTTGCAGGACTGGTTGCAATTACCCCTGCCTGCGGCTGGGTAGGCGTAAACGGCGGGCTGGTTATTGGTGCACTTGCCGGAGTAGCTTGTTTCTGGGGCGTAACCGGCTTGAAGAAGCTGCTGGGCGTGGATGATGCGCTGGATGTGTTCGGTGTGCACGGCGTGGGTGGTATGTTGGGTGCGTTGCTGACCGGTGTCTTCAATTCCTGGAGCATGGGCGGTACTGGTATTACTGACTACGTCAATAACAAGGTGATTGATACCGAGATCGGTGCACAAGTGATGATTCAGGCGCAAGCAGTAGTGACCACCATCATCTGGTCGGGTGTGGTTGCTTTCATCTGCTACAAGGTCGTTGATCTGACGATAGGTCTGCGAGTAGCTGAAGAATCTGAACGTGAAGGTCTGGACACCACCAGCCACGGCGAACGCGCCTACAATCTGTAAGTCTTCTCCCTGAGGTTTTATAAACTTCAGTTTAAGGGCGCCTAAAGGCGCCCTTTTTTTAACTCAAAAAGTTAGGTGAATAGGGGATAGTTGACAGACCCCTATTATTACATATAGGGATTGAAGAACCACCCCGCCCAAGGGCGGGGTGGTACGGGTGAATAACGACACTCAGGCCAGTTCGGGTCGAT
>CAIRBC010000545.1 GCA_903876685.1 uncultured Nitrosomonadales bacterium
ACTAAAGATACCGGCATTTTCTGTGTTGCCTATGCAGGTGCCAGCACGACCAGCGCCAAAGGGTTGATTCGCCCGGTGGTCATGGGGCTAAATGTCAGCACCACTGATTGCCCGGCCATCCAGACCACCGCGATAATCGATACCCAGTTGCCGAGCATCCCAACCAATTTAAGCGCAATCGCCAGCGGCAACCAGATTAATCTTACCTGGACAGCCGCTAACGACAATGTGGCGGTGACCACCTATAACGTGTATCGGAATGGCGTGATCACGCCGCTGGCGATCCTCGGTAATGTGACGAATTACAGCGACAGTGCGGTAGTGGCGGGTACCACTTATAGCTACACGGTGCAGGCGTGTGATGCGGCGCAGAACTGTTCGGCTCAGAGTGTTGCGGCACAGGCTACTATTAGCAAAGCTAACCAGAGCATTAATTTCACCCCGCCCGCCACGGCTACTTATGGAGATGCAGCGCTCATTTTGAGTGCCAGTGCCAGTTCAGCTTTGCCGGTTACTTTTACACTGGTGAGTGGTCCTGCGATTTTGACGGGTAGCAGCTTGGCCATTACCGGCGCAGGCAAAATCGTCGTTAAAGCCAGCCAAAGTGGCAATAGCAACTATTCAGCTGCAGCGGAAGTGACCCAGTCCATCACTGTAGTCAGCACCGCAACCTTGAATCTGCTTGCCAACTGGAATCTGCTCGGGAATAGCGTGAATGTTCCGCTGACAGTGGCTAATATTTTCAGTGATCAGAGCAAGGTTGCTACGGTATGGAAATGGATTGCATCCTCCAGCAAATGGGCGTTTTATACGCCTTCGCTGGGTGATGGTGGTCAAGCCTATGCAACCGCCAAGGGTTATGATTTCCTCACTACCATCAACGGTGGCGAAGGCTACTGGGTGAATGCCAAAACTGCCTTCCCGGTGTCGATACCAAGCGGGGCAGCGGTGAATGCGATTTACTTCCAAGAGCAAATTGTTAGCGCTCAGAACAAGTTGGTGCAAGGATGGAATCTGATTGCGATAGGCGATAACCTGACGCCCGGGGACTTCAATAGAAAGTTGAGCCTGACACCACCGGCTCAAGGGATTATTCCGTTAAATGTCACGACTTTGTGGGCGTGGGACAGCGGCTTGTCGAGTTGGTACTTCTATGCGCCGAGTCTGGAAATCAGTAACGGATTGGGGAATTACATCACGAACAAGGGATATCTCGACTTTACTTTAAAAGGAAAAACGCTTGATCCGACGACTGGGTTTTGGGTAAATAAGCCCTGATACGATGGAAATAATACGTACTTTATGAAATTAAGTGCGCTTTTGAGTTCGGTCTCTTGTGCTGGGGTGATTGCCTCGATGGCATAGCCCGCAATGCCGATGTTTTCAAAGTTCCCATTTACAGATGTGCTTGCCTGCCGGCAAATAATGATTTTTTTCATTTTTGGTCATCGTTCGCCTCCTTTCAAATGCTCTTTCTAACGGGCATGGCAAATTGCCACCCCTGATGATGAAACCCATCATGCCCGTTTCCCTGATGAAGCCACTAGCCACTCCACTAGCTTGCCAAAAGACAGCAACCAAGTGGCTGGTTATCTCCCCATCCCTCTCCCGCAAGCAGGCGAGGGAGAAGACGATCGCTGCGCAAGTTTCACGTTAACAGGAACCTGTGCCAGGCTGGTTAAAGTGTCCGGCTTTTCGCTTCGTCGAGCGATACGAGGCTATTCGGTCAGGCGGCCAGACGTTCTAGCGGCTTGATATTCGGGCTCGGCAGTTGCTCGGCCTGCCACAAGTCATATTCCGTTTGCATCCCTAGCCAAACATCGGGGGGCGTACCCAGCCATGCCGCAAGGCGCAGCGCCATTCCCGCCGTCACACCAGCATTGCCATTCAATACCTTGGAAAGCGTGACACGGAAAATCTGCAACTCCTTTGCCGCGTCCGTTACCGTCTTGCCTTCAGGTAGCCATTCCCGCAATACTTCGCCGGGGTGTGCCGGATCAAGAATGCCTCAAGCCCCTTATGCTTGAATGTCTTTATCACAATTTATTTGTATGTCGTTAATTAACACTTATCAATACAAAAGAATATAGTCCAATGCAATTCGTTACAGCCAAGCTTTATTTGTTCGCCACAACGCGTGCAAACAAAAAAGTGTGCAAACAAAAAACAACAAAAATGAGCTAGGGTCGAATTATTTTTGATTTCAACAAAGCAACCTTATGATTATGAAAAAAATTAATTCTAACCTGCCCCCTTGAAGTGTGCTTAAAGTGTGGTGTCGCAGGCGAATTAATGGTCGCTGAATAGCTCGGTCAGGGTATCTGCATCGAGTATGCGCTCCGCCCAAGTTTCAAGTTGATCTGTAGTAGCGGTTCTCAGGCGAGTGCGGGTGTCTTCTGTTACAGAATCAAAGCGTTTGATAATCTGACGCTCGAGTAGTGTTGATTCGCCTTCGAGTTTGCCTTCAAGCTTACCTACTTGTTGTCCTTCAGCATAGACATCTTTATAGAAACGGGTTTGTTTCAGGCTGATGTCGTTATATCCAAGCATTTTCTGTATCTCCTCGCGACTGAGTTTGGGAAACTTATAACCTGGACGCTTGCCAATATCCCAACGGCTAAGGGCGTGCTTCGAAAGTGGCTCAAAGCTGGCTACCTGTATCAAAACGAACTCTTTCCCACTGACGCCGGCACCCCGCAAGGCGGGATTATTTCGCCGGTGGTTGCAAACATGGTACTCGATGGACTCGAAGCGATGCTGGCGGAGAAATTTCCCGGAGCGCAGCGGAAAGGCCTGAAAATGAACATGGTGCGTTATGCGGATGACTTCATCATCACCGGCAACTCGAAGGAGTGGCTGGAGCATGAGGTCAAACCCGCAGTGGTTGAATTTCTGGCAGCGCGGGGCTTAGTCCTCTCGCCGGAAAAGACCAAAATATCGCATATCGGGGATGGATTTGATTTCCTCGGATGGAATATTCGCAAGTACAACGGCAAGTTGTTGATGAAGCCGTCAAAAGCGAACTCAGGCGCGCACCTTGATAAAATCCGAGAAATCATTAATGGCAACAAGACGGCCAAACAGGAAAACTTGATAAAGATGCTTAATCCTGTTTTACGCGGATGGGCGAATTATCATAAGCATGTGGTCGCCAAGGAAACTTTTAATCGGGTTGCTTCACAGGTCTGGTCAATGCTATGGCGATGGGCGGCAAGAAGGCATCCAGAGAAAAATACCGTTTGGATCAAGAAGAAATATTTCAAGTCCAGTGGTCTTCGAAATTGGGTATTTGCTGCAATAGAAAATTTAGAAGATGGCACGCAAAGGGAGATAGTATTGCTCCGGGAATCTGATACGCCAATACAGCGGCATGTCAAAATCAGAGCAAAAGCGAACCCACATGACCCACAATGGGAGCCGTATTTCGAGTCCCGATGGGGCAAGAAAATGCTGTGCTCTTCGAAAGGTCGCCGGAAGCTTTACTATGTATGGGTAATGCAAGATGGCTTATGTTTCGACTGTCAGGAACCAATCACAAAGGGCACGCCTTGGAATGTTCGTTATATTGTGAAAAGAACCGATGGTGGGTCGAATGCAGCGAGCAATTTCCGAATGCATCATCTCAATTGCCGTAAGAATCATTTAAATGCCAAGAAAATAAAGATGTGAAACCGGGTGTCGAAAGATGCCTTTGTAGAGGCTTGAGCCGTGTGCTGCGAAAGTCGCAAGCACGGTTCTTAGGGGGCTGGGCGTAGGTAACTGCGTCCAGCTACCAGACCAGGGGAACCGGCATGGCGGATTTCATCATAGGGGGCGGCAGTGTGCCATGCCCGTTAGACTAAAGGTAGATTAATCCTTTTGTCCGCAGTTAAAGTATGTGACGAAAAATCAAATAAACAATGACTTATTACTTAAACCATAAGTCATTTTTATTTTTAATTTACTAATGTAGGTGTTGTGTAGGTTTTTGCGTGATATTAGACAGCTTAATAAAAAATATACAG
>CAIRBC010000546.1 GCA_903876685.1 uncultured Nitrosomonadales bacterium
AACTCTAAAGGAAAAATTCATTTCCATTTTGCTTTCGAACTCGGCCTTCTGCTTCGCCGACATCATCTCGTAAGCAATGCGCCTGATCATCTCGGCATCCAGTAACTGCGCATTGACCGGCATCGCAATGCCGTCTATTTTGACGTTGACCGGAGCGCCCACTGAAAAAAACAAATCGGACGCCTGTTTTTCGGCAGCCAGTTGCAGCAAGGGCGTCACGATCATAAGGTTCTCCTTGAAAGCAAATTGGTAGTGATCAGAGCCGGGTTTTAAATGCGTTGGTCTCTGGCGTAAGGCTACAGACTACGCAGTAACTCGTTAATGCCTACCTTGGACAGCGTCTTGGCATCCACTTTTTTGACAATAACCGCGCAATACAGACTATAGCTGCCGTCCTTGGAAGGCAGGCTGCCGCTGACTACTACTGACCCGGAGGGCACACGACCATAGCTGATCTCTCCGGTTTCCCGGTCATAGATACGGGTGCTTTGACCAATGAACACGCCCATCGAGATTACGCTGTTATCTTCTACAATTACCCCTTCGACGACTTCTGAACGTGCACCGACAAAACAGTTATCGCCGATAATGGTCGGGTTAGCTTGTACCGGTTCCAGTACGCCGCCAATGCCCACGCCACCGCTCAGATGCACATTCTTGCCGATCTGCGCGCAGGAACCGACCGTCGCCCAGGTATCGACCATGGTGCCTTCGTCTATATAGGCGCCGATATTCACATAGGAGGGCATCAGCACCACATTTTTTCCAATAAATGCGCCTTTACGCGCCGAGGCGGGAGGCACCACCCTGAAACCGCCTTCACGAAAGTCGCGACTGTTATATTCGGCAAACTTGGAAGGCACCTTGTCGTAGTAATTGGTAAAGCCACCTTTCATGAAAATATTATCTTCCAGACGGAACGACAACAGTACGGCCTTTTTAAGCCATTGATGAGTCACCCACTGGCCGTTTATTTTTTCGGCGACACGCAGCTTTCCTTGATCCAGCATGCTGATAGCGGCATCAACCGCCCCTTTGAGTCTCGTTTCATCACTATCCTGGGTGATGCTGGCACGACGTTCAAAACCCTGTTCTATGATTTGTTGTATTGCTTCCATGTGGTTTCTTCCCTGTTTAATTATTAGAGGGTCGCTCATAGCGATCGACTACAAGCGACTTGATTCTTTGTGTTGCTTCCACTGTATCTATGGTACTGGCTACCAGTGCCAAACGCACGAAATTCTCGCCTGGATTTATCCCGTGAGCACTGCGCGCCAGGTAACTGCCAGGCAATACCGTGACATTATAGTCGCGATATAAGTCTTGTGCGAAGGTGGCATCAGATACCGGCAATTTAGCCGCCGAAAGATTCAGCCATAAATAAAATCCTGCCTCCGGCAACACAACCGGTAGCACCGGCTTGAGGGTTTCAAGCACCTTGGTGAATTTTTCGGTATACAGGCTACGGTTAAGCGCTACATGCGTTTCATCACGCCAGGCGGCGATGCTGGCGGCCTGGATGGCCGGATTCATCGCAGAACCATGATAGGTGCGATACAGCATGAATTTTGCGATCAGTCTGGCCTCACCGGCGACAAAGCCCGAACGTAAACCCGGCGAATTAGAGCGCTTGGACAGGCTGGAAAATACTAGCAGCTTACGATAATCGCTCCGCCCCAGCAAACAGGCTGCCTGCAGCGCACCCAACGGTTTTTCGTCCGAAAAATAAATTTCGGAATAGCATTCATCAGAGGCGATAACAAAGTCGTAGCGATCGCTCAGCTCAAACAAGTCTTGCCATTCCTGCAACGACATCACGTGCCCGTTGGGGTTGCCGGGTGAGCAGACATACATCAGTTGTACTCCTTCCCAGACGGGAGATGGCAATTGCGCAAAATTCAGCGCATAATTATTTTCCGGCAGGGTATTCAGAAAATACGGAACCGCACCCGCAAGCAGCGCAGCCCCTTCGTAGATCTGATAAAAAGGATTGGGACAGACCACCGCAGGTGTTTTCCTGTTACGATCTATCACTGTTTGCGCGAACGCAAATAATGCTTCACGACTGCCGTTCACCGGTAAAATCTGGGTCTTGGCATCCGGACGCGGAATGCCATAGCGCACAGCCAGCCAATCCGCGATTGTTTCTCGCAAGGCGTCGCTCCCCGCAGTTGTGGGATAATTCGCCAGACCATCGAGATTTGCAGTCAGCGCATCCCGGATAAATTGCGGCGTGGCGTGTTTGGGCTCTCCAATCGACAGGCTGATAGCACGATAAGCCGGGTTCGGTTTTATATCGCGATACAACTCGGCCAGCTTCTGGAAGGGGTAGGGTTGAAGTTTATTCAAGTCTGGATTCATGGGAAATAGTTTTACAGGGTTTGAGCGGAATCACTGTCCTTCAGGCTAGCTGCGGTTGAAGGAATTGCAGCTAATTATAAGGGTGTCGCGTGTGTCAGCAAAACAAAATCTGCTACCGGTAGCTGGCGTCTTATGTGGCGCCCTGGTTTGGGGGATGATCTGGTACCCCTACCGGGCGCTACAGGATATGGGAATCTCCGGTACGCTGGCGACATTGCTCAGCTATATGCTGGCGCTGCTGTTCGGTGCTTTCATGCTGCCGCGTACTTTCAGGGAATTACGTCAGCAAAAATCTTCCGGTTGGTGGGTGCTTGCGTTGGTATTGAGCGCGGGATGGGCGAATGCCGGTTATGTACTGGCCGTACTTCATGGCGAAGTGATACGAGTGTTGCTGCTATTCTACTTGGCGCCGCTCTGGACGATCTTATTTTCATATCTTCTGCTAGGCGAGCGTCTGAACCACTATGGTTATTTTATTATTGCGTTGTCGCTGGGCGGCGCTTGCACCATGTTGTGGTCGCCACAACCGGGCTTGCCTTTGCCTGCCAGTGTTGCGGAATGGATCGGACTTTCTGCGGGCATGGCATTCGCACTATCCAATGTGGTCTCAAGGCGCGCCGTGCTGCTGAGCCTGGAGGCAAAATCTTGCAGTGTATGGTTAGGCACAATATTACTGGCTCTTGCTTGCCGTGAAAGCGGATGGCTCACGCAAGTGCAGTCTATCGATACGGCTTCCTGGATGATATTGATACTGCTTGGTATTGTGTTATGTGCCACCAGTTATGCGGTGCAATATGCACTGACTCAGTTGGCGGCCAATCGCGCCATTATTTTATTCTTGTTTGAATTGGTGGTCGCTGCCGTTTCTGCGTATTTTCTGGCTGGCGAAGCGATGCAACTCCGCGACTGGTTGGGTGCGCTGCTGATTATTTCAGCCAGCCTTTTATCAGGAAAGATGGTTGCCTAAGCGAAAGTGCAATACTCTGGACGATTCAGGAATAGAATGTTAGAGTCTAACGGACATGGCAATGATGCCACCCCTTGTAATGAAACCGCCATGTCCGTTTCCCTCACCCCATCCCTCTCCCGCAAGCGGGCGAGGGGGAGTAAGTCGCTACGCGAGTTTCACGTTAAAATATATAGTCTACGAGAGCTGTTTAGAAACCTGCACGAAATCGGAGCGATGCTTAAAAAAATACTTTTTTTATTGTTGTGGCTACCGCCTGCAATGGCAGGTGCGGATTGCATTAATGTCAATTTGGGGGTCACAGGCAAGATTTATTGTCTCGAAGTAGCGAATACCGATAAACTGCTCAGGAAAGGCTTGCAAGGACGCCACTCATTGCCCAGGAATGGTGGAATGCTGTTTGTGTTTCCGACAGATGCAACGCGCGTGATGTGGATGAAAGATACGCTGATGACGCTGGATATGCTTTTTCTCGATGATTCAGGTGGCATAAGAAGCATGGACACCCGTATCTCACCGAGCGATATAAAACTTTATGCTCAGGCACGCTACGTGATTGAACTGGCTGGCGGAACGGCTGAAAAACTACAGTTAGCGCCCGGCTACAAAGTTTCACTGCCAGCCATTCGTTTAGAACCGTAAAATGCAGCAGAATTATTATCTGTCAACGTTTGAATCGTGGCAGCGTTAAGTAAAGAAATACCTAGATAGTTGTCAAAACAGGAGATTTTTGTGCAAATTTTATTCAAATATTCGGGTTTGTTACTAGCACTTTGTGCTGTTTCTCATAGCCAGCTTTTATATGCCGAAGATGTAGCTGCAGGTGCGATGGCTGCAACGAATTCAAAGACACCTTCAGTTAAAACTATCACCAATTTTTCTCAGGCTTTGCGCTGTATGGACAACCTGTTTTTACAACATGATAAAAAGGGTATCGTCATTACTTCTGCCGGCATTCCTGACATGACCGGCAAGGTGAACACCGGAACCAAAGAAATGCTGATTACTGCAGTTTCGAAAATGACCCTTAAAAGCAAAGCCTTTGACTTCATCGATTTACATAAGGCAGACGATGATTTGGGAAATCTGTTTATGCTGATTGGCGCCAAGCCGACCGCACTACCCGATTATTATATCCGTGGATCGATTACTCAGATGGATGCAGATGCGGTTCGCGATAACAAGGGTGGCGGTATAGCATTGCCATTCCTTGATCTGGGATATACCAAAACACAATCCTATGATTTGCTGAGCATGGACATGAGCATAGGCGAAACCGTCAGTCGTCGTATATTGCCGGAAACCAGTACCGCCAATACCATGATAATCAGCAAGAGTGGCAAGGGTGGCGAGGCAGGGGGGAAAATAGGAAAATTGGGCATGAGTTTCAATCTGGATCTCAGCAAAACCGAAGGGGTAGGCGCTGCAACACGCACGCTGGTCGAGTTGAGTCTGATCGAAACGCTGGGTAGATTCACCAAGGTTCCCTATTGGAAATGCCTGGATATTTCTTCAACCAACCCGATGATGATGGATCAGGCGCGCGACTGGTATGACACTGCTACCGATAGTGAACGGATAACCTTTTACCAGCGCAAGCTGGCCGGTATGCAGCGCTTCAAGGGATCCATTGACGGTATGATGACAGAAAAACTTAACCGGGCGATTGCTGAGTATCAGGTTGCAGCTGGCCTGACTGCCGATGGACGGGTTAATTTCGAGCTGTATTACAGCCTGTTGGACGACGAGCAAAATATGCTGGTGGCGCTGCCCGGCGTACAGCAAAAGCGCACGCCCAGCCTTGCCGGTGCAGACATTATTGTGCCGTTATCTGAAGCAAAGACGACAGCATCACCTGCAGCACCCGCCAATTTACAGGTTAATTTGGGTAGCGATCGTGGTACAAAGCCCGTGTACAATATCGGAGAATTGCTTAATATGAATTTTTCGATGAATATGCCAGGCACCGTATATTGTTACTACGAGGATGCGGGAAAAAGTACCGCGCGTTTATTTCCAAATCGCTTTAACGCAGATTCTTTTTACAAATCAGGTATGCTTAAAGTGCCAGGAGATGGATTCAAGATAAGATTTGATCGTGCAGGGCAGGAACGCGTTGCCTGCATTGCAGCTGATCGGGAATTAGTTGTACCTGCCACTCTTAAAGGAACCAGCGATTTGACGCCATTGGCTGTCAAGTCACTGGATGAAGTGGTGGGTATGTTCAAGTTGAATAATCCAGTTTCAGTCAGTAGCACGATCGAAATCACTGTACATTAACCTGAGACAGAGATTGCGCTTGCTCATGCTTGCCTGTTAAATAATGAAGAATTTCAGCTCAGGAAATTATCAGCGCACAGTAGTGATGCTGTGGCTGCTTGGCGTTGGTTCTTCAGAGGCAGAAATTGTCATATCGCCCGCAGAAAAAATCAAACAAGCCATTCCTGCTGAAAATGACCGGGATCAGAAGTTGCAGGTGGGTACTTCTGCCTTGCGCAGCAAGGCTAGAGCCTACAGAAATGTCGATCCGAGTAGTGGCGTTCCCATTATGTTGCAGATGGATTCGAACAAGAAAATGCAGGAAGGCATTTTTATTCCTGAAAAATCAACGCCGATGTCGCGTGCCAGAAATTATGAACATTCACGCGCCTATCTTAGGCATTCAGGCGATGCAGAAAATCTGACGCAAATTGAAAAAAACCGATTAAAGGCGAGCCAATATACCAATGACGAGTCGGCACAAAGTCTGGCGCTACCTAATCAAAATCAACAGGTCACATGCAAAAGCACTGGCAATGTGTCAGGATTCATCGGGGATGACAGTGTGTCAGGCGGCGAAATTATTGTCATTCGAAATCACAAGCAGATAAAAATGCGCTGTAAATGATAAATCAAGTCAACCGGATGGTTTGCTTGAGCGTTAATGTTAACGAAAGTGTGCTTCGGGGGGGGAATCGTGAAACTTGCATTCATTTTAATGGCATCCTTCATTTCTCGGTTTACACTTTATGCAATTACAAAATAAAAATAGCTAGACAATCGATC
>CAIRBC010000547.1 GCA_903876685.1 uncultured Nitrosomonadales bacterium
GTGGACGCATCTGCCCTGCCCGCGCTCCCTGAAACCATCGCCGCCTTTATCGAAAAGTTAACGGCAGACCAGTATCATTCATCGACGATCAGGCAGATCATTGTGTCGATTGCCACCGTCCACACCCTGAATAACTATCCGAACCCGGCGACCCATTCCGAGGTCAAGATTGCGTTACGACGCATGCACAGAAAGATCGGGCGGTTTTCTCAGCAGGCCCACGGCATCACCAAGAACCTCTTGGATGAGATGCTGGCGGTGACAGATGACTCCATGCGGGGCATAAGGGATCGCGCCCTACTGTTGGTCGCCTACGACACCATGTGCCGCCGCAGCGAGCTCGTGCACCTAGAGGTACAGGATATCGACTTTCAATTTCCAGACAGAAAGAGTGGAACAGAATCCACGATCGTCTATATTAAGCAAAGTAAATCCGATCAGGAGTCCAATGGTCGGTGGCTCAAAATTAGCACAGAAGCAGCCCGCGCCTTAAAAATATGGCTATCCTGCGCTGAGATTAAAGCAGGCAATATTTTTAGGGGAGTGGATCTTGGTAGCAATGTCACTGACGCCTTAACGTCAGGTCAAATCTGTCGAATCTATAAACGCATTGCCACAGAGGCTAAATTTGGGGATGACTTCGTCAAGCACGTGAGCGGACATTCCATGCGCGTCGGTGCAGCCCAAGACATGCTACTCGCTGGCGCCACCCTCCCCATGATGATGACCAAGGGGCGATGGTCAAAGCCGGATACGGTGATGCGCTATGTCGAAAAAATGGGCATCGCAATTTAACGAGAATTCGATAGAATAGTCTCAATCACTTCTAAGGTGTCATCATGGACAATAAAAAACGCGGGCCCGTCACTGTTCCAGGCAAAAACAACTCATCCAAGAATGCAATTAAGCATGGCGCAACGGCCTCTAAACTCCTCAATCAAAATGAACAAGAGCGTTATGAGGAGTTATTAACTGAGTTGTCGAATGAATATCATTCCAATAACCCGCTGATTAAACTGCAAATCAAACGGATTACTGGACTCACGATACAGGCTGAGCGAGTTCAGGAGGTGATTCATGCGGCCTTCATGAAAAGCCGTATGCGCGCAAATACAGCCGCAAAACTAATTACATCGTTCAAACAAGAAAACGCACGAATAGAGGAACTGGCTGGGCGCTTGTTTGACAATAGAAACGCTACACTAATCGAAAAATCAAGGGCTGTAGCCGTTGAGTTAATGCGTGCAACTGAGATTGACGCCATTCCATCCAATGAAGAGTTTATGAAGAGGCTGCCATTAACAAGCCGGTATTTAACTGACCAGACAACTCAATTTAATATCACCATCCATGAATTCTTAATTCACGAGGTATCTCAATACTCTGAAATACATCAGAAATTATGTGTCACTATTAATCAAGAAAAAACACCTAAAAGTGAAAATCTTGTTAATAAAATCATTAATTCGAATATTGAAAATGTAGACTTAATGTTACTTAAATTATTTGCGATATGGAACGCGAAAATTTTAACAGATTTCTTATCGGGACCAGAGCAAGCGCTAAATCTTAAAGAGTCTATTCACATTGAAGAGCAAGCCATGCTGCCTGATGCTGGGGAAATGGATCGTCTAATGCGTTACCAAACAACGCTCCAAAGGCAATTATCTGCAGCTATAGGTGAGTTGTTAGCCATCAATAAAATAGCTAAAGACTTTTAAAGTTAACGGTTAAGTAATTCGAAATATTGCTTAGCCACCACATCCCAAGTGTAACGTCTCTGCGCAACTTCAATCATGTAAGCCCCAACACTTTTTGCAACATCAGAGTTTAACGTTGCCTGATGCTGGTGAAATGGATCGTCTAATGCGCTACCAAACAACCCTCCAAAGGCAACTATCTTCTGCTATAGGTGAGTTACTAGCAATTAATAAGATAGCAAAAGATTTATAGAGTTAACGATTAAGTAAATCAAAATATTGCTTAGCCACCACATCCCAAGTGTAGCGTCGTTGCGCAATTTCAATCATTTTATCCCCAACACGTTCTGCAACATCACCATCTAACGACTCAACTAGAGTCATTAATGTATTACTTGTTTTAAAAAAGAGGGCGTTACCTTCTGTCGTATAGCGATTAAAATCACAATCAAAAGCTAATATAGGTTTGCCGAAATGCATTGCCTCAACAAGTGATGGATTTGTACCTCCAGCTGAATGACCGTGGATGTAGATTGAAGCGCCAGACCTTAAGCTTTTGAGCTTACTTAAATCGTAGATTGAATCAATCATGTAAAGGTGTTCATACATTGCATATTGCTTTCTAAGTGCAATGCCATAAACACTATTATTCCAATTACCAACAATCACTATGGGATTGCTCGTTAACTTATAAAAGGCTTCAAGTATAAGGTGAATGTTATTTTCTGGCTCAATGCGGCAAACAGAAAAAGCATAATTTTTAGGGAGACCCAATTCATAGACAGAAGAAGATTCCACAGCGACAGAATGATTACCCCCATAACCTATGACGTGTGCATTAACACCATAGGTTTTCTGCACATATTCTGCAATAGCAGCATTATCTGCAATGACTTCATGTGAAAAATGCACTGCCAATTTTTCAGAGAAGCGCAAATAGCCTTTCGCCAAACCCTTCCATTTACTCCTACGCCACTCAATACCGTCGATATTTGTGATAATCCGTGCCGAAGAAAACAATCGTACTATGGGCAGCGCGATTGCGCCGGATACACCTAACAACAGAATCACATCGCTGCGATTCCAAATCGCAGACAACAATGAACAAATGTCATAAGGAATGCTCTGAACGCCATTCGCGTTGAACGGCATATATTTCAACCTCGCAGAAAGATAAGTTGATTCTTTGAAAGGGTAACTCTTGCTGCTGCAATAAACAGTGACCGAGCTATTAAACAATGCCGCCCTATGATGTTTAACGAGGTTCTCTGTCAGAGTTTCGAAGCCACCGTAATTAGCCGGCAATCCTACTATACCAACGATGGCGAGACTGATTTCTTTCATTTGCACTAGAGTTTTATTTCTGTCCCAGTGCAATTCTATAACCCTCTAAAGTCTGTTGAGCTGTCTTTTGCCAGCTATAATCCTCACGAATACGCAGACTTAAAGCCGAATCAACTGGTGCGTTATAAGCACGCACAATCGCGTCACGTATAGATTTTACTGAATCAGGTTCACAATAAAATGCATCATCACCAAAATAATCACGAGTATCACCTTTTTCAGTAATAACTAGGTTGCACCCCATCGCACCAGCTTCCAGAGAAGAAAGGCCAGGCGTTTCCATCCAGCTTATCAAGGCATGTACTTTGGCTGCCTTGTAATACTCGGGCAATTCCTCATGAGGAATTTGTCCAAGAATATGAACACGGTCCCCAGCCTCGCATTTTATCGCCTCGAAATACGACAAGTGATTCGGTGCAGGCTTACCGATCAACACCAATTGGTATGGCAGATCGCGCATTGCACGCACTAGCTCAAGCTGACATTTACGTCCCTCAATACGAGCGGCGCTCAAGACGCAGCCCTCATATTTTTTTGTGTTGTCGCCAAGAACAACACGTGCTGGATCAAATGCAATAGTATCCACCGCATTGGGCACAACAACAAACGGCTTGCTCTTGGATACCACAAAGTCGTCATGAACCCGCTGCATTTCACTGGCCGAGTTCGGCAAGAAGACATCCGTCATCTCCGCAACTTTACTGCACAGGCTACGATAACCCAGCACAGCCGCAAATAAAGTACCCTTATTCATTTCACGATTCATCAGAGCGCGGGCAATCACTTTCAGCCGCTCCACTTGCCAGGGAGATACATGCCGCACTACATAGCCCGCCAATCCACCTCGCACCTTACGCTCGTATTCAGTGTATAGCCCATAAATAGTTGAGAGTGCGACGCGCTTCCCTTGCCTGGACGCATTCCGGGCTTGTAAAAAAACCTCTTGAGGTCGCATCAAATTGAAAAGATGCACCAAGTCATAACCATCTAATCTAGGTTCAAGTTCAGTCGAAATATCTACCTCAACACCCAATTTACGGAGATATTCAGCAGTTTTAACCAACTGAACCGTATCCCCACCTGGCACTGTGTAAAGTGTTTTCCTTGACTGAAACAGAATTCTCATGACGCTACTAATCCCTTTTCTTGCCCATTTTCAGACAGGCGCGTTACTTTTAATAGCTCTATGCGACGCACCAAATATCCCAATAATAAAACTAATGCTGGCTCTGCTGTTTCCGCCATCCCACCAACCACATACATAACTAAAATTAAACTCCATACACATCCAAGTAAAAGGCGGGGCAAGAATTTCTGCTCTCCAACCAGTGGGCTACTGCGACGCACAGCATATCGAATCAAGCGTATATAAAAGTACACATAGCAGACCAATCCAAGTAGCCCAGTCTTAATTAAGATATAAGCATAACCATTATGCAGAATAGGTATGTAGCGCAGTTGCACATCAGCCGCCTTGCCAAAATCCATGACAAAACCAAGATCCACTAGTGCACCAAACCCTTGGCCAAATATTTTCTGCGTTACACTCCCTGATGAAAATGATGCCAAGGCCCTAAAAGTTTCATAGCCTCTCCAATTTTCATTAATATCCGCCATGTCTTCATAGTTCGAGACCGCAACTTCAGTTGCGCTTTGTGCAACCTTGCTACGCAAAGTTCCGGTTTCACCTTCTGGCACCGTCGCGACAATTGCCAAAAATCCGGCAGCTAACACGGCAACAACCAACACCAAGCGTAAATTTACCCTGCTCAGAAAGCCCCACAACGATAACAAAAATATAATCGCGATAATGATATCCGTACGAGAATATGACAATATAAAAGATGCTAACAGCACCGCAATAATACCAAGGCGTGGTAGCGATTTAGGAAGCAGTCGCCCTACACCCAAGCGATATTGGAACAACATTAATACAAGCGTAAAAGTAACCAACACACCGCCGCCACCTGCCGCTTGGCGCACATCGTACACATCTGCACTCAATAACTCCGGATTGAACACAAATGCAGACAGGTGAACGACTGCTAGAACAAGCCCGCAGCCCGCCATAACCCTCAGTATGAGTGGCCACATCCTTTCGTCGCTTCCAAACCAATAGCCAATAAAAATTAATGCTAACGGAACAAGAGCAAAAGCAACATCGCGCAATATATCGTGCGGCTCATGATTAAAGGCACCAACAAACCCAATTACGAACACCCCTAACAACGGCCAAACCAACTTAAGATAACTGCGCTTAATCTTTCCATAGGTACTTATCAAAATTGTGAAGCCTGCCAATACTACAAGCGGAGAAAATAAATCCCGGCTCAAAAAATTTTGCGCAAGGATAACCACGCCTAGCAACCATAAGCGTCCGATTGGCGTAACGGCGCGGCGGGACTCCTCAAAGTGCATCACAGCAATCCTTTCGTAGCTGCCGTGAGCATACCTTTTCAGCAGTCTTCATAGACGAGCGCACCCTCTAATCAATTTTAATGCCGCCAGCAAGTACGCCCGGCTCTTTTCAGTGCCATACGAATCCAACCGCATCATATAGACAGCCCAATACGCCAAAGCACGAAGCGCAAAAACTGGCGCCAGCAATGCACGCAACACCAGAACGGCGGTACGCCCGTGAAATTTTGCGATATACACCATGTAAGAATCTGCCGTATTCAGCACGGCACGCTCGCCCACCCATGGGCGACCTGCCCCTTCAAAATGCGTCACCTGACATGCGGAACTGTAACCAACAAAATAGCCAGTTTTCCGCACGCGAAGACAGTAATCAACCTCCTCCATATACATGAAATACCTTTCATCCAAGCCACCTAACTGCTCCCATAAAGCTACTCGTGTCAGCAAACATGCCCCTGAAACCCAATCGACTCCTACGTATTTTTGTTCATATAACTTGGACGTACGGAAAACTGTGCGTCGAAATATTTTTGTGCCTGGAAACAAGCTGGCAAGTGGCGTCCACGATAAAACCAAACTCAAAACATTTGGCGTATATCCTATCGACTCCTGTAATCGACCATCGCCATACAGAAGACGGCAACCCATCACCCCGATACCCGCATCTGCCTCCATCTTTTCAATCAGTGGCGCAATGGGCGAGCGTATAACCGTATCGTTATTTAGTAACAGCAAGTAGCGTCCCTTCGCAGCGCGCGCCCCCAGATTGTTCCCACCGGTAAAGCCCAGATTGGCCTGACTGACGATAAGTCGCACCTCTGGATGAACCTGCCGTACATATTCCGCACTGCCATCCGATGATGCATTGTCCACCAGAATGATTTCATGCGGTACGCCGGCATGTTCCTGTATGGACATCAAACATTCATCCAGAAAATGCCTGCCGTTAAAATTAACGATCAAAATCGAAAGCAATGAGGCAGCGATATCTTTCGCTGGAGCCAATGGTGCTATTTGCTCATTTGATGCCAACTCTACAAACCCCTCTTGATCAAAACCGATAACTTTTGAATACCTGATCTGTGCCTTGTTAGGCTATCTTCTGAATATAAAATGACCCTGGCTCCCGATCCTGCATCAAGAACGGACATTTTTCCTTTAGATGCTGATAATGATTATGGTGCAAATAATTCAGTGCCCCGATAATTTTCCAATCTCGATTACATGTTAAGAATGCCTCAAGTAAATATTGTTCATTCCAGAAAAGCACCTTGTCTATGACACACTCCTTTGAATAATCCCTTGGAGAAAAAATATCGTGAATATGCACGATGACGCCAGTCTTTAGTAAAGGGATTAATTCTAAATACTCGAAGAGGACATCGCCTTGGGGTCTGATCATATGAGATGAGTCGATAAACAATATATCGTCTTTCTCTAACTCGAGAAACAACGCCTTATCGACCTCCTCGACCCTTTGCCTCATAACAGTTACCCCGGTTTTTTCCAGCCAAGGCATTTCGTAAGGCTCAATGCACAGATGTTTGCATTTGTAGCCCGGAATTTCCTCATGATTCCTTTTTATGGCTTTTATGGCCATGAGCGTTGAATAGCCGCTCCCGATCTCGATTAATCTGGCGGGCGCTTTAAGCCTTATTAAGTTATATAAATATTCAGCGTCGCCACTTCCAAATGAGACATTGCTCATGTGGAAACTAAGTTCGCCGACCCACATCATTGAAACATCCTTGAGTTCTTTGTCAAAGCGAAAGCTCTTCAAAAGATGTAATTGCTCATCGGTATTCCAATCTATACCTGGAAGGTTGCGATTTTGATCCAATGGGTGGCGTAGCAACCTGCTATCAAAAAGCGGCTCATAGTAGTGGTTGCTAATCGGGAACACCCCAACTTGCATTAAAACGCGTTTGCAGAAAGGCATTCTCCAAATACCTACCCGCCTAATCGCTTTCAGAAGATACGCCGCCAGACAAACGGCAGGAACCAGCACAATGTCTGCTATCGGCAATATGGCTTTAATAAAATTTTTCAAATAACTCCCTTTGCAAGAAATGTTTGCCATTAAAATTAACAACCCAAATCGAAAGCAATAGGGCAGCGATATCTTTCGCTGGTGCCAATGGTACTATTTGCTCATCTGATGCCAATTCTGCAAATCCCTCTTGATCAAAACTGATAGCTTTTGAATATCCTCGCTAAAATATTTCATCGCTTGCTCGAACTCATCTTTCCGCGGTTTAGGTACATTTTTGCTAGAGAAAATCCCCTTCCTGACTTGATCCTTGACCTTATCCGGCAGAAGCATGCCGATATATTTCCTGAACGCATTAAAGACAGGCAAGTACGCACCTGGAATTTTGAATCTAGGAAATGCGGCAACATTTTTATGCTGTGCAACATCTTTCGCAGTCAACGCGGATGAGTCTACCTCAAGAAACTCACAGAGTTCCTTAATAAATTCAACAGGGTCATTTTTCAAATCCTCATACAAACAAATCTTAACCTGGCTTTCAGGGAATCGCTTTAGATAGCGACTCACCTGTTCAAAATACAAGCCTAACTCAACGTACAGATGTGACTTGCCCCACCCTTTTTTACTGGAAGCAAAATCACGTTCAAGTGCGTTAATAAAACCGGAATCGTAATCCCACAAATCTCTGACATTCATCAAATAATGCGAATAAGCCCGCTCTACTGGTTGCCGCAATACCATCACAATCTTGGCATCCGGATTAAACTTAAACAAATTTTCTGCTGCACAGTTTGAATACAAATACCCCGCGCTTAGCTCGCCTATGGCTTTTTCATTTTCAACTTCTCGAAATAACTCCAGATACTGCGACTGATCGTCAATATGCGCTATGTGTTTGTGCGGCAACGGATGGTTCTTCAGATACTCCTTAACGTCAAAAGATGCCCTCTCCCTGTAATCCGAACGGAAGTCAGCCATACGAATATCTTCGCTAAAAAAATGCGGCTCCTTAATTGGAGAAATATAAATCGCCGGATGCCTATTCAAGTAGTCGCTAATTGAGCTGGTGCCCGCCTTTGCTGCGCCAACAATAAATAAATTAGGGTGCTTCATAATTGTTCATCCTCATTCTTCTTCACACCGACAAAAACCAGCTGGATGGAAATGAATTCGGTTAGCAATCCAATGGAAAAATTATCGAGGATGCGCCATTTCCCCCCGATTAATGTTTGATACACCAAAATATTGAGCCCTGCGCCGTTTAGTAACGCTGCAGCGCTGCGTCTAGTAAAAAAACGTAAATGTGTGCTATCCATAATTCCTGCTTCACGATATTCCCAATGCCCTCGCAAGATTAATGGGAGCCAAACACTCCAGTGACGCACATTGGGAATAGATGTAACAAGCCGCCCATTTGGTTTTAGATATGTAACTAGCTCTGCAAAAACTTTCCACGGATCAATCAAATGCTCCAACACATCCGCGCACA
>CAIRBC010000548.1 GCA_903876685.1 uncultured Nitrosomonadales bacterium
GGTTCTTAGGGGGCTGGGCGCAGGTAACTGCGTCCAGCTACCAGAAATACACAAGTGCGCGAATTTCTCATTCATAATGATTCATTGAGCAAACTGAAACTCTGGTTCAGGTCACGGTTAAAACAAAATTGACTTGATTCAACCGCTTTAAGACTGAAGAAGTCTTGAAAATTTCCGATAAACCACTAAACTGACTACTTATCTGTATTCTGAGGCTGCCATGAATATCTCATCATCGCTTTCCGGCATGAATGCTGCACAAAACCTTTTGCAATCTTCGGCACAAAATATCGCCAATCTCAGCACGCCGGTGCCTCAAGCACAAAATACTGCGCCTGTGACACGTGCAACACCCGTCGCCGCCAACCTGGAAACCAGTATGGTGCAACAATTACAGGCCAAAAACAGCTTTCTGACCAATCTTTCGGTATTCAAGACTAATAACGAAATGCTGGGCACCTTGCTCAATATTTCAGCCTGAAAATATGCCAGGTCAATCCGATCTGCAATTGTTGCGCGACCAGTTACGCGCCTTCGCACTCGCTCGCGACTGGGATCAGTTTCATTCTCCCAAAAATTTGAGCATGGCGCTGATGGTGGAAGTTGCCGAATTAATGGAACATTTTCAATGGCTAACCGAAGCCCAATCCACTGAACTGTCAACCCTGAATCAACAGGCTATCGCCGAAGAACTGGCCGATATCCTGCTGTATCTGGTTCGCCTGTCTGACAAACTGGGCGTAGATCTATACCAGGCCTCGCTGCAAAAAATCAACAAAAATGCCGTGAAATATCCTGCAGAGCAAGTGCGGGGTAGCGCAAAGAAATATTGCCCACCCTCCCCTGTCTGAACTTTAGCTGACCGCCACGCGAGCTTCGCCCTGCGTCATTTCTCCGATCACCGCTGCCTGTGAAAATCCGGCATTTTTGAATAATGCCAATACCTCGGGCACGGCTTCTGCGGCGACGGCTGCCAGCAACCCGCCACTGGTCTGTGCATCCGCCAGCAAACGGCGCTGCCAGTCTTGCAGATGCGCGCCAAAATCCACTTCATGCCCATAGCTTTCCAGATTGCGCAAGATGGCACCTGGACCATAGCCTTGCCGCGCCAATGGCTCAGCCTCTGACAACACCGGGATCTGATCAAATTGTAGTCTGGCCGCCAGACCCGCGCCCCGGCACATTTCCAGTAAATGACCCAGCAGGCCAAAGCCAGTCACGTCGGTCAGTGCATGCACGGCAGAAACTGCAGATAACGCAGTTCCTACACTATTGAGTTTTGTGGTATTTTCGATCAGTTGCTGATAAGCAGCGCTGGAAAGTACACCTTTCTTCAAGGCTTGTGCCAGCACACCTACACCCAACCCCTTGCCGAGTATCAGTTTATCACCTGCTGTTGCGGCACTATTTTTCTTGAGTCGATCCGGATGTACGATACCTATCGCCACCAGACCATAAATCGGTTCCGGTGAATCGATGGAATGTCCGCCAGCCAAAGGGATGCCCGCAGCCTGGCAAACCGCTTCCCCACCCTGCAAAATCTGGCGTATCGCCTCGACCGGCATCTTGGCGATCGGCATGCCGACGATCGCCAGCGCCATCAGCGGCGTGCCACCCATCGCATAAACATCAGAAAGTGCATTGGTGGCGGCAATGCGGCCAAAATCGAAGGGATCATCGACAATCGGCATAAAAAAATCGGTAGTCGCAATAATCGCCTGCTGATCGTTGATCTGATATACCGCTGCATCATCGCTGGTTTCTGCGCCGACCAGAAGGTTCGCAAAAGGCAGTTTTTGTTTCGCAGCACCCAGAATTTGCTGCAACATCGACGGTGCAATTTTGCAACCACAGCCGCCGCCATGAGACAATTGAGTTAATTTAATATCGGACACGAATCATTCCTTTTTCTACAATGTTATTCAGAACCGCAAACCTATCACAATCGAGCGAGTTTGACGATATTATCGACGTGCGTACCCCTTCGGAATTCGCCGAAGATCATATTCCAGGCGCAATCAATTGCCCGGTTTTATCCGACGAAGAGCGAATTATCGTCGGTACGCTGTACAAGCAGCAATCACCGTTTGAGGCGCGCAAGGTGGGTGCCGCGCTGGTTGCCAGGAATATAGCCAGGCATCTGGAAACCCGTTTTCGCGACCACCCGAAGTCCTGGCGTCCGCTGATCTATTGCTGGCGCGGCGGGCAGCGCAGCGGTGCTGCCAGCATCATATTCGCACAGATTGGCTGGGCAGCGCACAAACTGGAAGGCGGTTACAAGGCTTACCGGCGCGAGGTGCTTCACCAGCTAACAGTGCTACCGCAAAATTTTAGCATGCAAGTAATCTGTGGTCCGACCGGCTCTGGCAAAAGCCGTTTACTGACCGCCCTTGCCGAGTCCGGAAAGCAAATACTGGATCTGGAAAACCTGGCGCAACATCGCGGCTCGGTACTGGGTAGACTGCCTGAACAGAAGCAACCGAATCAGAAATGGTTTGATAGCACGCTGTTACTGGAATTACAGAAACTGGATCCGGCACGCCCCGTTTATGTGGAGGCTGAGAGCAATAAAATAGGCTCAATCACGTTGCCTGAAGCGTTGGTAGCCGCAATGCGCAAGGGAACCTGTCTGGAGGTGGAAACACCGCTTGAAGTGCGAATTGCCGGACTGCTCGAAGACTATAAACATTACCTTGCAAACACGTCGATGCTGTTTGAACATTTACAGGTGTTACAGCGTTTTCACGGTAACCAGCAACTGGAACATTGGCATTCACTGATAAACGCCGGTGAATTTCCCGCTTTTGTTTCCGAACTACTCAGCTTGCATTATGATCCGAGCTATTTTCGAGCTACGGCAAAACACTATGCCAAACAGGGAAAATCTGGCTGTATCCAACTGGTCAGTCTGTCGCCACAGGCGCTCAGACAAATCGCAAATTCACTTTAGTGGCGTACTTGAATGCGCCCTTTAATCATGGGAGACTGACATGGAATACCGGCAATTGGGCGAAAGCGATTTAAAAGTATCCGCATTAGCACTAGGCACAATGACCTTTGGCTGTCAAAACAACGAGCAACAGGCTCATGCCCAGCTTGATCTGGCGCTGTCAGCAGGGGTCAATTTCATCGATACCGCCGAAATGTACCCGGTTCCGCCGAATAAGGAGTCGGCCGGACTCAGTGAAATTTATATCGGTAACTGGCTTAAACGTCAGCAACGCGATCAACTGATCATCGCCACCAAGATTGCCGGCCCAGCGCGTGGTTTCAGTTGGATACGCGAGCAACCCCGCATCGAAAAATCACAGATTATTGCCGCGCTGGAAGGCAGCCTGACCCGCCTGCAAACCGATTATATCGATCTATACCAGATCCACTGGCCTGACCGCTATGTGCCCATATTCGGCGCTACCAGCTATGAAGTATCACTACAACGCGACTGCATTCCGATAGAAGAACAACTGTCAGCGCTGGCATGTTTGGTGCATGCCGGTAAAGTGCGCCATATCGGCCTTTCCAACGAAACACCCTGGGGCGTTTCCGAATTTCTACGCCATGCACCCGGTCTGCCGAAAATTGTTTCGATACAAAATGCCTACCATTTGATGAACCGTAGCTTCGAAACAGGCCTGGCTGAAGTCTGCCATCATGGCAAGGTAGGATTGCTGGCCTATAGCCCGCTGGCCTTTGGCCATCTCACCGGAAAATACCTTCAGGAGCCCCCTATACCAGGGCGCGTCACGCTATTTCCAGGCTTCGGAGTACGCTACCAAAAACCCTGTGTCGCTGCGGCAAGCCGCGAATATGTGCGTATCGCTCAGGATGCAGGTCTGAGCCTCGCACAGATGGCGCTGGCCTTTGCTCGCAGCCGCTGGTTCACCAGCAGCGTGATCCTGGGTGCCTCCAACGTGCAACAGTTACAGGAAAATCTGCGGAGTGCGGAAATAACGCTTTCTGTGGAACTGCTGAAGCTGATCGAATCTGTGCATGGACGATACCCGAATCCCGCGCCCTGAAGTGCAGAATAACCCAGCACTTTCCAGAAATAATGAAGTGCTGCAGAAGCTATTAAAACCCA
>CAIRBC010000549.1 GCA_903876685.1 uncultured Nitrosomonadales bacterium
CAAGGTCATCGAGAACACCCAGCGCGACGCCAACATTGCCCTGATCAACGAGTTCGCACTAATTTTCAACCGTCTGGGTATCGACACCCACGATGTGCTGGAAGCCGCCGGCACCAAATGGAACTTCCTGCCTTACAAGCCGGGTCTGGTCGGTGGCCACTGTATCGGTGTGGATCCCTACTATCTGATTCAAAAGGCGCAGTCAGTAGGCTACTACCCCGACATTTTGCTCGCCTGCCGGCGTATCAACGACGCCATGGGCAAGCACGTAGCGGGTGAAGTGATCAAGCTCATGATTCACAAAGGCCATGCCATTGCCGGTGCCCGCGTGCTGGTACTCGGCTTCACTTTTAAGGAAAATTGCGGCGACCTGCGCAATACCCGCGTGATTGATCTGGTGCGCGAGCTGGAGGGCTTTAGTGCCAAGGTCGACATTTTCGACCCGTGGGCTGATCGCGCTGAAGCAAAGCACGAATACGCCATTGACCTGCTGGCAGAGATGCCCGCGCCGGGCAGCTACGATGCGCTGGTTGTGGCCGTCGCCCACGACCAGTTCAAGAGCCTTGGCATTGATGGCCTGCGCCGGTTGGCCAATGGTCGTGCGGTAATTTACGACATCAAGGGCTTATTTCCAAAAGGCGAAGTGGATGGCCGCCTGTGAAAGCCAAATCAGTCTTTGTGGAGCAGCGCCGCCATGGAAAATGGATGCAGCGATTGAAGGTAAGTTCTTGATGAAACGAATCTGCATTGTTATTGGCACACGGCCTGAAGCGATCAAGATGGCACCGGTTGTGCGCGCCTTAGATGAACTGATACAGCAAGGCCATGCGCTTGATGTTCGTGTTTGTGTAACTGCGCAGCATCGTCAGATGCTTGATCAAGTATTGGCGCTTTTTAAAATTACACCTTGTTATGACCTGGATATCATGCGTAGCGGCCAAGATCTAACGGATGTCACTGTTCGGGTACTCACTGGATTGCGTGATGTTCTGCGTGACTTTAAGCCGGAAATCGTAATGGTTCATGGCGATACCACGACCACTTTCGCAGCTTCGCTCGCTGCCTATTACGAGCGGATACCTGTGGCCCACGTCGAAGCGGGTCTGCGCACGGGGAATATCTACTCACCTTGGCCAGAGGAAATGAATCGTCGTCTCACAGGTACGATCGCTGCCGTGCACTTTGCACCGACTGAAAATGCCCGGCATAACCTCATCCGGGAAGGTGTTGATGCAAAAAAGATTCACGTTACTGGTAACACTGTAATTGATGCGCTATTGCATATCGTTTCACGGCTGGAGCGCGACGCAGAATTGCGTCTAACGTATGACGAGCAGTTTTCTTATATTGATCCCGCCAAGCGATTGATCCTAGTTACAGGTCATCGTCGTGAAAATTTCGGTGAAGGGTTTGAGAGTATCTGTCGTGCATTGAAGACGCTGAGTATGCGCCATGATGTCGAGATTGTTTATCCGGTACATCTCAATCCCAAGGTACAAGAGCCTGTGCGCCGAATTTTAGTTGATTGCCCATGCATTCATCTGATCAAACCACTGGATTATCTGCCTTTCGTTTATCTGATGAGTCGCGCCTACCTGGTACTGACGGATTCGGGTGGCATTCAGGAAGAAGCCCCGAGTCTTGGCAAGCCGGTTCTGGTGATGCGCGACACTACCGAACGTCCGGAAGGCGTAGCGGCTGGGACAGTCAAGTTGGTAGGGACCAATGAAAGACTGATCGTCTCTGAGGTGAACGCGCTACTGGACGACTCAGCCCTATACCAACGTATGGCAACCGCATCCAACCCTTATGGCGATGGACATGCAGCGAAACGCATCGCGTCTGTCATAGCGGTGGCTCACCCATGATCGGTACACTCGCCACTGCTCACGCCAGGCTTAAGGCATCGCCTTTGGCGAGTCGTTTTTTCGGCGGTGCTGCATGGAGCGTTTTGGGCTCTGTGGTGTCAAGTGGCGTCACATTGATCATGTGGATGCTGGTTGCCCGCTTGCTGGGAAAAGACGTCTATGGCCAGTTCGTGATCATCCAAAGCACCTTGAGCATGGTTGGTGTATTTGCAGGCTTTGGTATCGGCGTAGCGGCCATCCGTTATGCGGCAGAACTAAGGGAGCGCGACACAGTTCGGCTCGGCCATATTCTTACCCTCGCTGAGCGGTCCATACTGGGTTTTGGGTTGCTTGCATCGACCGCGCTAGTGTTCGCTGCCGGCTGGATGGCGACGCACGTACTCAATGCGCCGGGCTTGAGTGTGCCACTCACAATCGCAGCAGTAGCGGTGCTGTTTTCAGCGTTGGACAGCTACCAAAAAAGCGTGCTTATTGGATTTGAATCGATGCGTGCGTTTGCCATTGGCACAGTGATTGGCGTCGTCGCGGGTTTCCCCATCATGTTGCTGGCAGCAAATTACTTTGGGTTGCAAGGCGCCGCAGTGGCGATGGTAGTCAACGCATTACTACAGGCAAGCATTAGCCGCTACCAAATGGCGCGGGAGTTACAGAAATATAAGCTACCGCGCAGCGCTAAAGGTTGCCTCAGTGAGGGGCCTGTTCTCTGGCGTTTCGCATTCCCCGCCCTACTCTCGGGTGCGCTGGTCGGCCCAGCCCATTGGGCTGCGCAGGCTTTCCTGGCGAACACCCCGAACGGTTACGCCGAGTTGGCCGTACTGGGCATCGCCATGCAATGGTTTAACGTCATCATGTTTGTACCAGGCGCGGCCGGGCGTGTCGTTCTGCCAATTCTGACTGATCATGTAACGATGAATGACCATGGAGGTTCACGAAGAATCCTGCTTTACGCGATGGGCGCAAATGCAATCGTCGCAGTACCGATAGCGGTGATTGTCGGGGTGTTCAGCCCCAACATCATGAACCTGTATGGAATTAGTTTTGGAAATGATTATGTTCCATTGGTTCTAGCAGTCATGACCGCAGCCTTGCTTGCAATCCAAACACCAGTCGGCAATCTATTGGCTGCTTCATCCCGCATGTGGCTGGGAGCATTAATGAATGCGGGATGGGCTTTTGTATATGTTGGCCTTGCCTATTTGCTGGTCAATAAAGGGGCAGTAGGCATCATGGTTGCGTTAGGAATGGGTTATGTCGTTCACTCTACATGGACATTTTGGTTTGCCCTGCGTCTACTAAGAAGCGTAAGAAAAAGTTAAAAGGGGAAAGTATGAGTTTAGGTCTATTTGATTTTACGGGTTTTGCTGCGAGAACCGATCTTGATGAAAATGATTTTAAAGTTTCTTTCGATCGCCTGGAACAAGAACAGTCTGAGTTCTTGAAGTATGAACACAATTTCAGAAGTAAAGACTATAAATGGCCAAGGGACCCGCTACATGCTTGGAGCAGATTATGGGAATACCCCTATGTTTATCATCATCTTCAAATAATTCAAGAAAAGAGGCCTGGCGAGAAGTTGCAAATACTCGACTTTGGCAGTGGCGTGACTTTCTTTCCTTTTTCCGTGGCGCAACTCGGTTGTAACGTGACCTGTGCCGATATTGATCCTGTTGTTGCAGTCGATATTCCAGCAGCGGCAAAGCTGGTGCAGCCTACTTTAGGAAATGTCAATGTGGCGCTCATACAAAATGGACGTATCCCAGTGGAGTCCGAAAGCCAGGATGTTGTTTATTGCATAAGTGTGCTTGAACATATACCGAACTTTGAGTCTGTGATAGATGAGATATCTAGGGTATTAAAACCTGATGGGCAACTTATTCTTACAGTGGACATCGACCTAAGGGGAAATTTTGAGTTGGGGGTTAATGAATTTGAACGCC
>CAIRBC010000550.1 GCA_903876685.1 uncultured Nitrosomonadales bacterium
AAAATGGTGCGCAAGCGCACCCTACATTGATCGCTGATCCACGGATTTATCTGTGGAAACTTTAGACAAAGCACTAAACCGGACAGCTACTAGGGTAAAAGTTGAGAAATTGGGGATCTCAAGTCCGACAGGCTGCTAGCTCCCGCAAAGCTTCAAAATCCAGCCTGGCATTCGTCTCGGCAATCTTTGCACAGTAAGCGGTGTACTCGGAATGTTTCTGGGGGAAGGAATGGCACCAATGGTCAATGTCGGTGACTCGACCCTCGTCAATCATTTCTCTCAGTTGTTCCAATAATTCCGGCGGTGGCGTCAATAAGTTTTCCGTGATCGGATCGGGTTTATATTCTTCAGGCTGCCATGCAATGGCGAGTACCTCGCTAATCGCCGCTAACAGATTATCAGCATCAAACGGCTTGAGTTGTATGCGACTAAATTGCAAGGAATCCGGGAAGTCTAGCGGGCGTTGCGGTGGCGCGGCAGAAAGCAACAGGACTGGCACCTCTAGTTTAGCCCAGTCTTTAAGTACACTCCAGCCATCACCGTCCGGCATAAATTGGTCAGTCACAACCAGCGCTACACAATCACCGATAAACTGCCGTGCAGTATTGCCAGAGTTAGCCGTTAAAATGTTAAATCCATATTCGCTTAATAGTAACAACAGCAGTTGACGGTTAAGTTGATCATCGTCCACTATCAGCAGTTTATATTGCTTGGGCAACAGCCCTTGTCTGGAGGAGACGGGCAATTCAACTTTAGCTGCAGCAGCGCATTCAAGCGAAAATAAAAATTCACTGCCGATATTTAGTTGACTTTTTACCTGAATTTCACTTCCCATCAACCTGAGTAGTTGCTGCACGATAGCCAACCCCATGCCCGTTCCATCAATACCGCTGGCCTTAGCGGCCGACCCGCGCACGAAGGGTTGAAAAATAGTTTGTATTTCTTCATCAGTGATTCCTGCACCGGTATCGCTCACACCAAAAGCCAGTTTAAAGCGACCGTTGGGCAGTAGTGTTACAGAATAACTGAGCGTGATACATCCCCGGTTGGTATAGCGATTAGCATTGGAAACCAGATTGTCCAAAATTTGACGCAGATGACGCTCGTCTAACATCAGCGTTTCTTGTGCCAGGTTTTCAGATAGCACAATAAAGCGGTTCCCGCGTTTTTGAGTACTTATTTCAGCACTTTGACTCAGCGTTGCTACAAAGCTTGTCAAGTTAAGCGGTGCCAAGTCCAGTTTGAGTTGTCCCGCCTCGCCTCGTGATAGTTCGAGAATCTCATCTATCATGCCTAACAAATATCGACCGTGATGTTTAATCTCACTGGCATAAGCTTGCATCAACCCTGGTTGGATGCCGCGTGCTTGCAATTCGGCATATCCCAGTATGCTATTCAATGGAGTGCGTAGTTCGTGGCTCATTTGTGCTACAAACTTTATCCTTGCCGAGACATCCGCGCGTGAGTTAATCATTGCCACATGCAACTCTTCGGTGCGTTTAAGCAATCCCGCTAGAATGATGGGTGAGATAATCAATAAATAGGTAGAGATTCCCAGTGACTGAAATATTGAGTAGTGTACGAAGCCATAAATAGACAGCACCCGATAGAACAGTATCGGCAACAACACAGCGTAGCTGATCATCAGATAATTGGCTAGTTTTGAACCGTCTCTCCAGGTGATGAATACCAGACAGAAATTGCTAAAGACGATGCCTACGATAGCGATGGGTAGAAGGAGCATTGCCTGTCTATAGTTTACCAGGCATCCCCACAGCACGCACAGCCCCAGGACTACGGAAAAAAACAGCAAAAATCGGTTTATAAGTCCCCAATTCCAGCGTATGGATAAAAAACTCTTGGTGAATAGCACAAAAAAGCCGACCACCAAACTGTTGGTGACCGACTGAAACGGCAGAAAATACGACCAGTTGCCCGGCCACAGATAAGCTTGCAATAATCCGGTATAACCTGCATCTTGGGCACACTCTGAAAGCAGCGTGGCAGCAAAATACAAATAAGCCAATTCGCGGGTCTTGAAAAATACCATCAGGGTAAAGACAGCAGCCAGCATTAAGCAACCCAGAGTCATCACCTGAAATAACTCATTGAGATGTTGTGCGGAATGGTAGGCATCGGGTTCCCATAGTTCTGCGTTGAGATCGATCGGTGATTCGGACAAGACGCGCAGGTAAAAGGTTTTAGTTTCGCCAGATGCCAGGGATATAGGCAGTATCGGGTAGGGGTCAACGATTGCTCGGTTTGCTGAAGGTACACTCAGTCCGGTATCGGTTCGGTGCCATCTGCCTTCGGCATCGTGTGCATATAGCGTCACGAATTGCAGGCGGGGATGACCGACACGTAACCAGCGATTGATTTTTTCCGGTTCCGGATTATGCAAGCTGATGCGCAACCAGTACGCATCGGCACTGGCCTTATGCAGCAAGTTATCCTGACTGTCGGTGGGGGTGAAATTGCAGCCACCGGTAGCCACCTGCGCTATGCTCATTGAAGGCGCGCTTTGGCACCATTCCGCTTGACTGGATAGCGCTTGTTCTGGTTCGTGGGTGATATTGATTGCAGCGCTTGCCAGCATCGGCCAAAGCGTCAATAATATTCCGGCAAGCAAACGAGAAAAACTTTTAGGTAACAACATTTGGAATTTTATTCAATATACTCTTGGCAGTGCTAACTCGCGCCGGATAGCGTGCCAGTTCTTTGCACCGATTTGCGCAATTCACGGGCCGAGCAGCCAAAGCGTTCGCGGAATGCCCTGGAAAAGTTGCTAGGACTACAATAACCCAGATGATCGGAGATGCTGACAAAACTGGTCTCGGTCAAGGTCACCAGGTCTCGCGCCTGACGTAGACGTTCTTCGCGTAACCATTCGAATACCGACATCGCGAAAGCAGTTTGAAAGGCTTGATTGAGGCGTTTCTCATTGGTTCCCAGCGTTTTTGCCAGCGTTTCGGTAGAAGGGGGATGTCGCAGATTTTCACGGAGATAATTGATTGTCGCATGAATTAACAGCGCATCTTTGCTTGGGAATAAGGAATTGTCGTCAGTCTGAGTCGCTTCGGTGGTGTTTTTCGTATACAACTGCCGTGCCAAATTTAGATGGATTTCAACTTTTGCAATCACTTCCTGTTCACTGAAGGGTTTACAGATGAAATCCACTGCGCCCAGTGACAAACCTTCCAGTCGCTTTGTCAGTTCGTTCGCCGCACTTAAAAAAATCACCGGAATATATCGGGTAAGCTCATTGGTCTTCAACAAACGGCAGGCTGTAAAGCCATCCATGCGCGGCATCACGACATCCAAAAGAATCAAGTCTGGCCGCTGCAGGAGTGCCTTGTCATAACCATCCTGGCCGTTAAAAGCCACCGTGATCCGCATATCCCGTGTCGCCATCATCTGGATTAACAAACCCAGATCAACGGCAGAATCGTCAATCAGCAGAATTTTGGGCTTTTCGCCGGGCTGGCTCAGGCTTTCATCAAGGGGAGTAATTTTTTTCATGACCGACAGTTAACGCCGAATTCCGCAATTATGCAATATCCTGAAAATATATTCTCTAAAAGCCAAGAATACATCCCTGAGAGCAAAGATTAATTGTTGAGCCTATTGAATAATGTCAATCGGAAGTGGTTTAACTCCACGGTAAATTTATTCTTCGCATAACATACTAATTAGTATTGAATAAAATACAACCGACTTATCCCCTATCCCACTTGAGGGAGAGGCCCCAGTCGAAATTTTCGACCGAATTGTGCCCTATGAACCATACCGTA
Source organism: uncultured Nitrosomonadales bacterium (assembly GCA_903876685.1). Classification (GTDB taxonomy): domain Bacteria; phylum Pseudomonadota; class Gammaproteobacteria; order Burkholderiales; family Gallionellaceae; genus Gallionella. The sequence goes on from CAIRBC010000550.1 coordinate 3,792, forward strand.
GGGTGCGCTTGCGCACCATTAACCG
>CAIRBC010000551.1 GCA_903876685.1 uncultured Nitrosomonadales bacterium
AGAGGGCGAAGGTTAATGGCTAGGGTCGATGAAATTGGTGCGCAAGCGCACCCTACGAAATGGAGGTTCATGGGTAGGGTTAGGGAGAGGGAAAAACATGAAAAAACTAGAAGTTAAAGTTCGCTCCCTCTCCCCGCCCCTCTCCCGCAAGCGGGGAGAGCGTAGCGAGGGGGGCGTAGCCGGATGAGAACAAATTTACCGTGGCGGTTGGATGAGGCGGCACCTGCGCAAATGCTTCTGGCTACGGTGGCATAATCGCGATGGGAGACGCAATGCCCTGAAACGATTGGAAATCACGGGGCGGGCATTAGGCGTTGCGAGTTGCAGAAGAGGAGCTTGGCGTATGTCGCGACATGTGACGGTAAATCAGGCACTGAAAACGAAAACATTGGAAAGATATGATCGCATCGTTCTTAATCTACAGATAATTTATTGGCTTTTTCCTGACTTGAATGGGTTAACGTGAAACTCGCGCAGCGATCGTCTTCTCCCTCGCCCGCTTGCGGGAGAGGGATGGGGAGAGGGAAACGGGCATGATGGGTTTCATCATCAGGGGTGGCAATTTGCCATGCCCGTTAGACGAATTTTTACATCAGTAAAATTGTAATATTTTTAATTAGTTAGTGATGTCGTCTTTTGATGCCATGCGATGGCTGTGCTTAATATCTGTTTGATGTTTTTGTATTCATTTTGCCATTTGAGTATACGCATGGCCTTTGATTTATCGGCTACCAGAGATGCCGGATCACCTTCCCGTCTTGGTGCATCGTGGGAAATAGCGTGTATCCCCAATTCTTTGATCGTCGATAACACCTCCCTGACTGAATTCCCTTTACCTGTTCCAAGATTGATAAAATCTGATTCTCCACCTGAAAGTAGATGCTCCAAAGCAAGTATATGACCGCGTGCCAAGTCTTCTACATGGACATAGTCCCTGACTGCGGTGCCATCGGGGGTAGGGAAATCCGTGCCAAAGATGCTCAGCGCAGACTGCCCCAAGCCAGAGAATATTGCTAACGGAATTAGATGAGTTTCAGGATAATGCTTTTCGCCGATTTCTCCCTCTTTATCTGCACCGGCAGCATTAAAATAGCGTAGACAAATATGTTTTATTTCTTCTTTGTCAGCTAGATCACGCAGGATCTGTTCGATCATCAGTTTGCTTTGTCCATAGGGATTGACCGGTTTTTGCGGACAACTTTCATTGATCAATTCAACCTCAGGTACACCATAGGTCGCACAACTACTGGAAAAAACTATCTTGTTAATGTTCGTTTTGCGCATTCCATTAAGTAAGGAAAGTGTGCCACCTACATTATTCCAGTAATATTTGAAGGGATCGGTTACTGATTCGCCTACATAAGCGCTGGCCGCAAAGTGGATTATCGCCGTTGGACAATAGTTTTTCAGGATTTGCGTAATTTTGTTGGTGTCGTGCAGATCTCCGATAATCAATGGACCCCACTTGACAAACTCTTTATGACCTGTCGATAAATTATCATATGTAATCGGTTCATAGCCCATTTGAGCTAATAGCTTACAAGTATGAGAGCCTATATAGCCTGCGCCGCCAGTCACTAATATTTTCATGTTGACGAATTAAATGAATAAAGGTGATTCATTAGCAGAATGATCGTGTATCAAGACTGTATAAGTAGATTTGATAATCATGAATTCAGTTTCAAATTGAATGGATATTGAATGGTTTATTATGGAATTTTTCTGATCAAAACCAAATTGTTAT
>CAIRBC010000552.1 GCA_903876685.1 uncultured Nitrosomonadales bacterium
GGGGTCTCTCCCGCAAGCGGGGAGAGCGCAGCGAGGGGGGCGTAGCCGGGAGTAAGTCGCTACGCGTGTTTCACGTTAACCCGACGTTTGCAGTTGTAGCAAACCTCACAACATCGCGCTACCCGTGTTGTTCGAGACAGTAGGGTTGGGCTGCGTCTAATAGTTAAATTATTTAAAAACATAATGTTGTAACTTATAAACAGGCTGGCATGGTGTTTGCATTATCTCAGGTGCACCCTTTTCGAAATTTCTGACAGGAGACCTGACATGCTTAAGCTGACACCCAGTGCAATTTCTGCAGTGGAAAAATTTATTCTGGCCTCACAGGTTCCGGCAGTCGGCTTGCGTATCGCCATTTCCGGCGGTGGCTGCGCCGGGTTTCAGTATGGTCTGTCTCTGGAACAATCCATTAATGAAGACGATACCGTTGTCGAATATGGCGCAGTTTCGCTGCTGGTTGATCCTTTTTCAGCACCGTTGCTGGAAGGGGTGACGGTAGATTTCATCGAAAGCCTGAAGGGCAGCGGTTTTAAATTCGTCAACCCGAACGTCAGTTCCAGCTGCGCGTGCGGTTCATCTTTTTCGGCATAAAGGAAATATCATGTGGGATTACTCGGATAAAGTTAAGGATCATTTTTTTCAACCGCGCAACGCCGGTGTGCTCAAAGATGCAAACGGCGTCGGTGAAGTCGGTTCCATCAGTTGCGGTGACGCCTTGCGTCTGATGCTGAAGGTAGAGCCGGAAAGCGGCATCATCTTGGATGCACAATTTCAGACCTTTGGCTGCGGCTCGGCGATCGCCTCTTCTTCGGCACTAACCGAAATAATCAAGGGCAAGACGCTGGATGAAGCCTTGTTAGTGAGCAATCAGGATATCGCGGATTATCTGGACGGCCTGCCGCCGGAGAAGATGCATTGTTCGGTGATGGGGCGCGAAGCGTTGCAGGCGGCGGTAGCCAATTATCGCGGCGAAGTATGGCGCGACGATCACGAAGAGGGGGCGCTGGTATGCAAATGTTTTGCGATTGATGCGGTGCTGATCGAGAACACCATTCGCCAAAATAATTTATGTACCGTGCAGGAAGTGACCAATTACACCAAGGCCGGCGGCGGCTGTTCTTCATGCCATGAGGGGATAGAAGAAATCCTGGCGGAGGTGATGAGCGAGCGCGGCGAAACCTACAAGCCTGGCAGTTTGCCCAAAGAAGCCGCCTCCCCGGTAGGGCTTTCCAATTTGCAGCGCATCCGCAAGATTGAAGCCGTGCTGGAAGCAGTACGCCCACAGTTGAGGCGGGATGGCGGCGACATCGAATTGATGGATGTGGATGGCAAGACCATTTACGTCAACATGACTGGTGCTTGTGCCGGATGCCAGATGGAAGCTATGACGCTGCAAGGTATACAGCAGAAGTTGATGGAAGAACTCAAGGAATTCATCAAGATCGTCCCAACCAAAGTCAGCTCACTCACGCGTGCGATGAAGGGTTAAGCGTAAAAAAATACTGAAGGAATCATCATGAACGGCATTTATTTTGATAACAACGCGACCACCAGAGTCGATCCGGCAGTCGTCGAGGCGATGCTGCCCTATTTTACCGAGCAATTCGGTAATCCTTCTTCGATGCACAGCTTCGGTAACAAGGTGGGACTGGCGATCAAGAAGGCACGGATGCAGGTGCAGGAATTGTTGGGGGCGGAACATGACTCTGAAGTGGTTTTTACCTCCTGCGGTACTGAATCCGATTCGACCGCACTGTTATCTGCGCTGCGGGCGCAACCGGAGCGTCGCGAGATCATTACCACCACCGTCGAACATCCGGCCATATTGACACTGTGTACCCATCTGGAAAAGGAAGGTTACAAGGTGCATCTGCTTAGTGTGGACGAGAAGGGGCGACTGGATCTGGAAGCCTATAAAAAATTGCTGACCGAGCAGGTCGCGGTGGTGTCGGTGATGTGGGCGAATAATGAGACGGGTACTTATTTTCCGGTGGTCGAAATGGCAGAACTGGCACATGCCTGTGGGGCAATGTTTCACACGGATGCGGTGCAGATCGCCGGCAAGGTGCCGCTCAATCTGAAAGATACGCAAATTGACATGTTGTCGCTGTCAGGTCACAAGCTGCATGCCCCCAAGGGGATAGGCGTGCTGTATCTCAAACGCGGCACGCGCTTTCGTCCGCTGTTGCGTGGCGGGCATCAGGAAAGAGGGCGCCGTGCCGGGACTGAAAATACCGCCTCGATTGTCGGCTTGGGCAAGGCTGCCGAACTGGCGCTGGCATCGATGGCTTTCGAGAATACCGAGATAGCCCGCTTGCGTGACAAACTGGAGACGTCGATTCTGGCTAAAGTGCCTCGTTCATTTGTCACGGGAGATCCGAGTAACCGTTTGCCGAATACCAGTAATATTGCCTTTGAATTCATTGAAGGCGAGGCGATATTGTTATTGCTGAATAAATTCGGCATCGCGGCCTCCAGCGGTTCCGCATGTACTTCGGGTTCGCTTGAGCCCAGCCATGTGATGCGTGCGATGGGTGTTCCCTATACGGCGGCGCATGGTACGGTGCGTTTTTCGCTGTCACGTTACAGCACCGAGGCCGAAGTGGATCGGGTGATCCAGGTTGTGCCGGAAATTATTCAGCAATTGCGCAAATTGTCTCCTTACTGGGATGGCGCGGGTCCGGTGACCGATCCCGAGAAAGTTTTTGCACCGACTTACGCTTGAGGAGGTCGCCATGTCCAGAATGATCGTCATCGATGATACGACCTTGCGCGACGGAGAGCAGTCAGCTGGGGTATCTTTCACGTTGCAGGAAAAGCTGGACATCGCGCGCAGGCTGGATGCCCTGGGGGTGCCTGAACTGGAAATCGGCATCCCTGCGATGGGTGCTGAAGAACGTGAAAGCATTAATGCGGTGGCGGCACTGAAGTTGCAAGCGAAGCTGATTGTGTGGAGCCGGATGTGCAGGCAGGACATTGCGAACTGCGCGAATATGCAAGTGCAGATGATCGACGTATCGATTCCCGTGTCGGATATTCATCTGGAAAATAAACTCAAACGCGATCGTGGCTGGGTGATCGACACCATCCATGAACTGGTGCCGGTGGCGTTAAATATGGGTCTGGAGGTGATCGTGGGTTGCGAAGACGCCTCGCGCGCTGAGCCGGAATTTTTATTGCGGGTGGCAGAAGCGGCACAGTCAGCCGGTGCGCGACGCCTCCGTTATGCGGATACGCTGGGGGTGATGGAGCCGTTCGGTTTGCATAAAGTCATTTCTTCGCTGCGCCAGGCGGTGGACCTGGAAATAGAAATGCATGCCCATGACGATCTGGGGTTAGCTACGGCGAACAGTCTGGCAGCAACGCTGGCCGGGGCGACGCATATTAACACCACGGTCAACGGTCTGGGTGAACGCGCCGGCAATGCGCCGCTGGAAGAGGTCGCACTGGGCTTGAAGAAACTTTATGGCATGGAAACCGGTATCGATTTGACCCATTTCACTGACCTGTCTGCTTGTGTAGCCGCCGCTTCGGGACGTCCGGTTTCCTGGCAGAAGAGTGTGGTAGGCGAGGGCGTATTCACCCATGAGGCTGGGATTCATGTCGATGGATTGTTAAAGAACCCCGAAAATTATCAGGGTTTCGACCCCATCGAAGTCGGACGTGAGCACAAGCTGGTGGTGGGCAAGCATTCGGGCGCCCATGGCGTTATTGCAGCCTATGCCGCGATGCATCTGGAGTTGAGTCAGTTTGAAGCACGTGCCTTGTTGCCGGATATACGTTCTTTTGCCGAGCGTGCCAAGCGTTCTCCCGCCGACCAAGAGTTGTTGTATATATATCAGCGCTATCTCGGGCGGCAAATGCCAGCCCTTGCTCATTAGAGGATCAATATGGATAGTTTGCTTGTTATGGAGCTTGAAGATCAACCCGGTTTATTCAGTTTGCTGCGTGAAGATGTGGAATGCGTGTTCCACCGCGATCCGGCGGCTCGTTCCAGGCTGGAAGTATTGACCACCTATCCCGGAGTGCATGCGATCGTGTTGCAACGCATCGGTCACCGTTTGTGGAATGGCGGGTTGCGTTATCCGGCACGGCTATTATCCTGGTTTGCACGATTTCTCACCAATATCGACATTCATCCGGGGGCGGTGATCGGCAGACGTTTTTTTATCGACCATGGTGCGGGTGTGGTAATTGGCGAGACCGCCGTCATCGGCGCGGATGTCACGCTCTATCATGGTGTGACGCTGGGGGGCACTACCTGGAACAAGGGAAAGAGGCATCCGACGCTGTGCGACGGGGTGGTGGTCGGCGCAGGGGCAAAAATTCTCGGTGCCATTACGCTGGGAACGCAGGTGCGCGTCGGTGCCAATTCGGTAGTGGTCGCCGATGTCCCGGCTCATCGCACGGTGATTGGCATACCCGGACGGATCGTGCTGCGCACCGAAGATGCCAATGCCGACAACATTTACGGCATCAATCTCGATCATCATCTGATACCCGATCCGGTCGGTCGTGCCATCGCCTGCCTGATGGAGCGTATCGAGGTTCTGGAGCAGCAGTTGCAAAAACGCGGCGAGCCGGTCGCTGGACAGTGTAGCAATTGTGCCGCTGACGATTTATGTGGCACCGAAGTTGCACACAGGAAGGGCTGAACATGGATTTGCTGGATTTTGTTGAGACCGAGCTATATTTCGATGAGCCGCTAAGCACTGAGGTCTCGCAATTGCTGGCTACAGCGTCGGCAGAATATGGCAGTCTTGAGGCTGAGTTGGCGTTATTGCGAGCCAGTGTGCTGTCGCCCAAGCACCTGTCGGTGCTGGTGGCACTGTACCGTTATTATTTTTACCAGCACCGCCTGGTAGCGGCGCTGCAGGTGGCTGAGCGTGCGCTGTTTCAGGTGGGGTTGCGGCTTGCCTTACCTGATTCCTGGCGCAATTTGTCTGAAAGCGCGGTGGCGGCAGCAGGGGAGAAATCAATGGGGTTGTTGCGTTTTTACCTGATGGTGCTCAAATCAGCCGGTTATCTTAATCTGCGGATGGGTAATTATGAAATGGGTCAGGCAATGCTGGAAAAACTGGTGGAACTCGACAGCCATGACCGGATGGGCGGGAATGCATTACTGGATGTTTTAAAGAAGTAACCATTGATGGAATCAAGGAGAGCATGATGAGCGAACTGACACTGGATGAAGCCTTTGAAGAGCTGGTTTCTGCCGAGGATTTTCTCGAATATTTTGCGATAGACTATGATCGTTCTATCGTCCAGGTGAATCGTTTGCATATCCTGCAACGCTTCAATACCTATCTGGAACAGTCGATATTGCCGGAAGTTTATACTGCACGGCGACTGGTTTATGCCACGCTGTTGCAGCAGGCGTATCAGGATTTCGTACACTCGGATGCGTTAACCGAAAAGGTCTTCAAGGTATTTCATATGCATGAACCCAAAGAACAGTTTGTGCCCTTGAGTGCGATTAAAGTAGGCAGTTAACATGATTCCTGCCTACGAATTTGGCGCCGAGGTGAGAATTATTCGCAATGTGCGTAATGATGGCACCTATCCCGGTATGGCTGTCGGCGATTTATTGGTCAAGCGCGGCAGTACCGGTTTTGTGACTAATGTAGGCACATTTTTACAGGATCAGTTAATTTACACGGTCAATTTCCTGGCGCTGAACCGGATTGTCGGTTGTCGCGAGGAAGAACTGATTAGTGCTGAGGCACCCTGGACGCCCAGCCAATTTGAGAGTCGCGAAAAAGTGCGCTGTACCATCACACTGGCCGTTGCGGGTAAGGTGCGTGCAAACATTGGCGATGAAGGCGAAATATTGAAAGTGTTGCGCGATGAGATGGCTGGCGTGCAGTATCAGGTAATATTCCACGATCATGTATTGCAGGTTCCTGAAAGCTATCTGGAATCGCTGGTGCCGGAGACGAATCATGTCGCAGCATAATGACGCAATAGTGGCTTATCTGGCACTCAAGACCTCGCAAAGAAAGTATGGGAAGTCGCCTGCTGCCTTGTCGCCCGCAGAGTTAAAGCAGGTGGTTGTGATGGCGCAGCGGCAGCAATTGCTCGAAGCTCGCGTGTTGCAAACCACGGATGCACGGGATGTCATGGTGCCACCGATTTCCCTGCAGGCAGCGCTGGAAGAAATTCGCAACCGCTATCAAAGTGACGAAGAATTTCAGCATGATCTGGCACTCAATGGTCTGGATGAGGCCAGTTATGCGGCCGCGATGGAAGCTGAACTAAAGGTAGAGGCGATCCTGGAAAAGGTAGGCAGCCGCGCTGAAAAAATCAGTGAGGTGGATATAGAGCTTTATTACCACTATCATCCGGAAAAATTTCGTCGTCCCGAGACGCGACAGGTCAGTCACATCCTGATTACCATCAACGAAGCGATGGTCGATAACACCCGGATTGCCGCTCACCAGCGTATCACAGCCATCGCAGCCAAGTTGCAGAAAGAACCGCAATGTTTTGCACAGCAGGCTATGAAGTATTCTGAATGTCCAACTGCCTTGCAGGGCGGCGTGTTGGGCGATATGCCGCGCGGCAAGTTGTATCCGGTACTGGATGAGTGCCTGTTTCGTATGCAAGTCAATACCCTCAGCGGTGTCCTCGAATCTCCGCTCGGCTTTCACCTGCTGCACTGTGTCGCGATTAGTCCAGCCAGTATTTTGAATTATGATCAGTCGATCGTACACATACGCCAACTGCTTGAACGTAAAAGAAAATTGAGTTATCAGCAGGCTTGGCTGAAAAATCTGTAGCCACTTTGTTTTCGTGGTACCTTTAGCCTTTCAGGATGTTCAACTGAGTGTTGAATTGCTCAATCAAATGGCATTATCTGTAGATCGGGTCAGGCGCGGTGGGTTGCTTCATCAATGACGGTAGCCTGAGTCCTGGCTTGCAGCCGAGGAACATACCAATCAGTCTTTTCTTGAAATCCTCTGAAAAATTCGGCATCCTTCATTTCAGTCCCAAAGTAGTTGACACTTTCGATGACAAAAAATGGGTGACTAGATGACTCGACGCTCTTCGGAGCTAAAGACTACCAATGCCTCCCTTTGAAAAATGGGTTTTGTAGGGTGCGCTTGCGCACCAGATTTAACTTGGAATACTCAGTTAAACTTGGCGTAGGTGCGAATATCCTATTGATAAATTTTGATAAATTTCTCAACAGAGTTTTTTAGGTTTAATGTCTCAAGTCAGCACAAATGGTGCGCAAGCGCACCCTACGGTAAGACTCATGAGCCTAGGAGAGCTTCTACCAC
>CAIRBC010000553.1 GCA_903876685.1 uncultured Nitrosomonadales bacterium
CCGTTTCCCTCTCCCCATCCCTCTCCCGCAAGCGGGCGAGGGGGAGTACGATCGCTACGCGTGTTTCACGTTAAATTAAAAAATAGTAAATATTCGGTTAACCCATAGACTCCCACGAAAAGCAAAATCACCAGAGCCAGCCTGGTGGAGAGGCATGAACGTATTATTTGCGACCGAAATTACCACCCTGCCCTTAGGGCACCCCTCCATCGGAGGGGAATTGGTGATCCAAAATATTTTCCTATTCTTAAGGCTTGGAATGTTATTCCCCTTCATTGGAGGGGTGCCCGTCAGGGCAGGGTGGTTCTTGAAACCATATACTGAAATATTTTTGTAATATCCATATTTGAATTTTGCTTAGCTTGAATCGGTTGGCCGAATATATACCATGCATTTTTGATAAAGAGAGTTGATTGATTGCGCGGCAAACCTGCATTCTATCCGTTTTTTGGTTGCCTGAAAATCCGCTTTGATCTATAGTTGACCTAGTCTGATCAGATTAGGATAGTTATCATGCCACATGTTAATATTTATGAAGCTAAAACGCATTTCTCAAAATATGTTGATCAAGCAGAAGCCGGTACGGATGTGATAATTGCTCGTGGGGGCAAGCAGGTTGCACGACTGACTAGTATTGTGCAAGCCAAGCGTCAGATTCGGTTCGGTGTACTCAAAAACAAGGTGCGGGTTGCAGATGATTTCGATGCACCTTTACCTGATGATGTTCAGGTAGGTTTTGAGGGGGCATAATGAATGTCCTGCTCGATACGAACGTTTTTATCTGGGCTGTAACAGATAATCCGAAGCTAAATCTGAAAGCAAAGGCATTTATTGAAGAGGCCTCTGAAGTTTATGTGTCTGCCGCTTCGATTTGGGAAATAGCGATCAAGTCAACGCTTGGAAAGATCGACGCAGACGCAGAAGAGATGGCGAAGGCAATTGAATCAAGTGGTTTTATCGAGCTACCTGTGTCATCACTTCACGCCGCTCGTGTTTTTAAGCTACCCGCTAACAACGTGCATAAGGATCCCTTTGATCGGCTTCTGGTAGCGCAATCGATGGTCGAACCATTGGTATTGCTTACCGCCGATCTAAAATTATCATCCTAAGGTGGACTCGTTCAAGAAATTCAGCAGTAATGTTACTTTGATTTAAACTGGAATTAATTGTAAATATTCGGCTAACCCATTCAAGCCAAGAAAAAGCCAAAAAATTATTCGTAGATTGAGAACGATGCGATCACACAACATTTTCTAAAAACTTAGCCTAGAGTGTAGCGATGCATCATAAATTCTGGTGCGTAAACGTACCCTACGAAACCCATTGGATGGAGTGGTTTATGGGACGGCTATGGGTTAACCGAATATTTACTGATTTATGCTGTGTTTCCGGGAGGTCTGAATTATCCACTGTTGCATGAATTCCATAACCTTCGAAACACTCAAGTTTGCAGAATGGCTGGAAAAGGCCGGACAACCCGCTTGACACCCCTTTTCGCGTCAACTTCTCGCAGAGCTGCAATCCGACCTGTTTGATGCAGCTATTACGTTTCTGGAAGGTGTCGTTTTGGCCGAGTATCAAGCCAAGGAATCAGATCAAGCGGTTCCCCCAGGCATTCGTTTTGTTTGAAAAGTAAAAAGCTGCGGATTATGCACCCGCCTTTTGCATTACAATCGACCACCCTGCAACCTGGAGTTCAAGCACCATGAGCCGTCTGATATTCATTATTGCGCTTGCTGCCGTGGTTTACCTGTGGCTCAGATCCAGGCGCAGGCCGGCATCGCCTACGGACAAAATTACCGCTGAGGATATGGTGCGCTGCGCTCAGTGCGGCGTGCATTTACCCAAGGGCGAAAGTATCAAGTCAGGTGAGCGCTTCTTTTGTAGCACCGAAGATCGCGATGCCTATCATCAGTAGTATTGTGTAGCTTTTATGGAACTTATTTCGGAACCGCATCCGGTCGATTTCTGGCGTTCGTTGCGTTATTTTAATCTGTACAGGCTGGCGCTATCCGGCCTGTTTGTGACCATCTCCGGAGTATTTGGCAGTTCGCTATCGCTGGGTACGCGCAACTGGTCGGTGTTTTTTACAGCCAGTTGCCTGTATGCGGTGGTGGTGCTGCTTTCCTTTATCGCACTGCACTGGCGCTGGCCGCGTTTTACCTGGCAATTGGCCGCTTATGTGAGCTGCGATATTGTCGGCCTGTCCATGTTGTCCTATGCTAGTGGCGGTATCCAGAGCAATATCGGATTATTGCTGATGGTTTCACTGGCGTCGGCCGGTTTGATTAGTCGAGGCAAGATCACACTATTTTTCGCTTCGCTGGCGAGTATCGCAGCGCTACTTGAACATTCCTACGATGTGCTGTATGACGATGCCCCGGTAGCGTTATATATCCAGGTCGGCTTGCTATGCGTCGCTTATTTTGCGGTCGCCTGGATGGCACATACTCTGGCGAAATACGCCATTGACAGCCAGCAACTGGCACAGCGACGGGGGCAGGATCTGGCCAGCCTGTCGGAGGCGAACCGACTGGTGATGCGCGATATGCAAGACGGCGTGCTGGTGGTGGACGAAGGGGGCGGGATTATGCAAATGAACCCTGCTGCCGCGCGAATGTTGCGTTGCAGCGCCTTGCCCGGCAGTCTGCTGGCGGAGAACTTTCCGTTGCTGTTTGGTCAGTATGCGTTATGGAAACGAACCGGCACCGTCAATCACAACACCTTGCAACTGGATGTCGGCATGCAAGCAAGACTGCGTTTTGTCGCCTTTGAGCGGGGGGCGGCTTATGGGGTAGTGGTATTTCTGGAAGATATGCAACGCGTCAGGGCCGAAGCACAGCAGATCAAACTGGCGGCCATGGGGCGCTTGACCGCGAGCATTGCCCATGAAGTGCGCAATCCCTTGTCGGCAATCAGCTATGCGACTGAATTAATGCTGGAAGATCAGGTTGATACCCAGCAGCAGCGCTTATTGCAAATCGTACTGGAAAATACTCAACGCATCAATCGCATCGTGATTGACGTGATGCAATTGAACCGTCGCGATCGGGTTGTGCCTGAAGTATTTGATCTGTATAGTATGTTGCGCACTTTTATCGAAGAATTCAATCTGACTGAACGGCTGGCAACAGAGGTCGTAGCGTTATATGGTACTGAAGGCAGTATGGTTTCTTTTGACCGGGGTCATTTGCGGCAGGTGTTGTGGAATGTCTGCGGCAATGCGTTGCGCTATGGCAACAAAATGCCAGGCAGCCTGATATTATCGTTACAGAGCGAAAAAAATCGGGTGATGCTTGCCGTGCAGGATGACGGACCTGGCGTTTCATCCGAACACCAGGGCAGATTATTCGAACCCTTCTTCACCACGGCAACCGAAGGTACGGGTTTGGGTTTGTATATAGCAAAGGAATTGTGTGAGGCTAATGGTGCACTGCTTGAATATTGTGTGCGTCAGGCCGGCGCCTGTTTTCGCATCACCTTCGGGGAGATAGATCATAATGGCAAAAATTATGCCTAAAATCGCTTCAATTTTGTTGGTAGACGATGAACCGGATATTCTGGAATTACTTGAATTGGCACTCTGTAAAATGGGACTGGAAGTGGATCGTGCCAGCAATGTGCAAACGGCGCTGGCCAAACTTGCAGTACGTCATTATGATCTGTGCCTGACTGATATGCGCATGCCGGACGGGGATGGCTTGCAAGTAGTGCAGCATATTGTGCAGCATAATCTGGATATACCGGTTGCGGTCATTACGGCGCACGGTAACATGGAAAATGCCATCACCGCACTCAAGGCGGGTGCCTTCGATTACCTGGCCAAGCCGGTTTCGCTGAATCAGTTGCGCGCCCTGGTGAAATCAGCGCTTAAATTACCGCAGTCAGGTCCTTCTGGCGATAAAACACTGCTCGGTCATTCCCCCGCGATGCAAAAAGTGCGTGACCTGATCGGGCGCGTGGCACGTAGCCAGGCACCGGTGCATATCAGTGGTGAATCCGGCAGTGGCAAAGAGCTGGCGGCACGCCTGATTGTGCAAAGCGGTGCGCGTCTCGATCAGCCTTTTATCGCAGTCAATTGTGGCGCAATCCCGACTAACTTGATGGAAAGCGAGTTTTTTGGCTATAAAAAGGGAGCCTTTACCGGGGCTGACAAGGAGCGCGGGGGCTTTTTTCAGGCGGCTCATGGCGGAACCCTGTTTCTGGATGAAGTGGCTGATCTGCCGCTGGATATGCAAGTTAAATTGTTGCGCGTGATACAGGAGAAACGCGTGCGCAAGCTCGGCGAAAGCAGCGAAGAAGCGATAGATGTGCGCCTGATCAGCGCGACACATAACGACCTGGCCGAGTGTGTGAGACTGGGTAAATTCCGCCAGGATCTGTATTACCGACTGAATGTGATCCCGATCCAGATGCCAGCCTTACGCGAGATGCGTGAAGACATTCCAGAAATTGCACAGCGTATCCTGATGCGTTTGCGTGGCAGCGAGGATGTGCATTTTTCCGAAAATGCGTTGCGCGAGTTGCAGATATACAGTTTCCCCGGCAACGTGCGTGAACTGGAAAATATTATCGAACGTGCCTTGGCGCTTTGTCAGGGACGCGTGATCGAAGCACAGGATTTATTGTTAGTGCCGGTGGAACATAACCTGCCGGACAATGCCTCCCTGAGCAGTAAATACCCGCTGCCAGAATATCTGGATCGTATCGAAAAACAGGCGCTGCTGGAAGCGCTGGAACAAACCGGTTTTAATCGCACAGCGGCCGCCAAATTGCTGGGGCTGACCTTTCGCACCATGCGCTATCGCATGGACAGGCTAGGCATCAAGGCGGCGCATGGCAGCGATGATGCAGATTGATGACCACGGTTTGCTACCAGGCTGCACTTATATCGCATCGCCAAACTGCGACGACCGGCCGACGGGCACCATCGACTTGCTGGTGATACACAACATCAGCCTGCCGCCCGGAGAATTTAGTGGTGATGCCGTGCTGCGCTTGTTCACTAACACGCTGGACGCAACCGCTCATCCTTACTATCAGGACATCGCGCAGCTGAAGGTCTCGGCGCACTTTTTTATACGCCGCGACGGGCAGATTATCCAGCTGGTTTCCTGTTTGAAACGTGCCTGGCATGCGGGTTTATCCTGCTGGCAAGGCAGGCTGCGCTGCAATGATTTTTCCATCGGCGTCGAACTCGAAGGCAGTGACACCGTTGCTTTTACCGCAGCGCAATATGCTGCGCTGCACGAGTTGACCCGGGCGTTACGCAAGGTATATCCGCTGTCGGGGATTGCCGGACACAGCGATATTGCGCCGCAACGCAAGACCGATCCGGGCGGGTGTTTTGACTGGTTAGGTTATTTATCTCGCTTGGCAATGCCTGAACCGTTACATACAGAGGCCTGAGTAAATATTCGGCTAACCCATTCAAGCCAAGAAAAAGCC
>CAIRBC010000554.1 GCA_903876685.1 uncultured Nitrosomonadales bacterium
GTCTGACGACCATAGCGAGTTGGTCCCACTCCTTCCCATCCCGAACAGGACAGTGAAACGACTTTGCGCCAATGATAGTGTGGATTACCCATGTGAAAGTAGGTCATCGTCAGACTCCTCATAAACAAAACGCCCCTCCAGAAATGGTGGGGCGTTTTGCTTGGTGGTCTTCAGGTATATTGTTCTTTTCACTAATTTAATATATCGTAACGGCAATGTCCGGTTAATTTGAGTTAACGAAATGAAAATAATTCTTGATAAAAGTGGCACTCCCGACAATTTCGCCAATCTGCTAGCCTTGCTGGATGCAGATGCCGAAGTCGGCGGAATACTGATATTGACTTGCGACGAGAATGGTTTTACCCCGGAAAATGTCAACGGATATCTGCAAGCTACGATTAAACCTGTTCTGGGGGGAGTGTTTCCGCAGATATTGCACGGAGCAGAACACTTAAATCGAGGCACTATTGCAGTCGGTTTGCCATCAATACCTCGGCTTGCCCTGATTGAAGATGTTTCGCAAGGAAATAAGGATTGGGACGGAGTGCTAACCAGCGCGATTCCAGAGGCTTCATGCGCCAAGGCCAAAACAATGTTAGTTTTCGTGGATGGGTTTTCTTCCCGCATCAGTGCAGTGATCAATGCACTGTTTAATAATTTTGGTCTGGATATAAACTATCTTGGAGGGGGAGGTGGCTCATTAACGCTAGTACAAAAACCATGCATTATCAGCAACTGTGGACTTCTTCAGGATGCCGTTGTGATTGCGATGCTCGACATGCCAAGTGGCGTTGGCGTCGCACATGGTTGGCGACCAATTTCGGATGCCTTTAAGGTTACTGAAGCCACTGGCAATATTGTCCACTCCTTGGATTGGAAGCCCGCTTATCAGGTATACAAAGAAGTTGTGGAGGGGCATTCTGGTAAATTTTTTGACGCGGATAATTTCTTTTCTATGGCCAAGGCCTATCCTTTTGGAATCACGAGGCTTGGTGCGGAGATGGTGGTGCGCGACCCACTGATGACTCGTGGAGATTCTCTAGTATGCGTAGGTGAAGTCCATCAAGGATCTTTTGTCCGCGTCATGAATGGAGATCAAAGCAGTTTGATTGCTGCTGCGTCTATGGCGCGCGATTTGGCAATAAAGGACAAGGGATCGCAAGCGGAGCACGCTGAAATGTTTATTGATTGTGTTTCTCGAGTCCTGTTTCTGGAGGACAACTTTGACTTGGAACTGGTTGCAGTAAGAGATAAACGGCTACCTTTGTTTGGTGCTTTGACTATTGGTGAGATTGCGAATAACGGCAACGATTATCTGGAGTTCTATAACAAAACAGCGGTTGTCGGACTATTTTAACGTGAAACTCGCGCAGCGACTTACTCTCCCTCCCCCCTCGCGGGGGAGGGATGGGGAGATAACCAGCCACTTGCTTGCTGTCTTTTGGCAACCTAGTGGAGTGGCTAGTGGGTTCATCAGGGAAACGGGCATGGCGGGTTTCGTTATCAGGGGTGGCAAAATTGCCATGCCCGTTAGGCAGTTTAGCAATGTATTTGTTTTTTGCTAATAACTTCGATATGACGATCCATATGATTATTAAATGTTGATTGATTAATTGTGGAACTTAATTTGGATCGATTTCCATTGGAAATCAATAGTCACTACCAGCGGGAACTCCTGCTGGAGATAGCTATGTCAATCGGTAATAGCTTGGATTTGGTTGAAATGCTGAAACATTGTCTACCAACTTTATTGAATCGCCTTGACTGCACCATGGTTAGCGTAATCGAGATCAATGGTGTTCATGTTAACCCAATCTACAAGTTACCACGAATCGCTGATTTGTCGAAACTAAGTGATTTTCTTGCTAGTAGTGAGCGCGAGCTTGAGACTGTATTAGAAATTGGAAAACGATTTTTCCATCTATGGTCATTACCGGATTTTGGGGTGCTCGCTATTGCACGTAATGCAATATTACCCTATAAATTACGTTGCGAAATGAAACTGGTGGCTGAAAAGTTAGCGATAGCCATCCGCGCTTCTGTTCAATATTCACAGCTCAAAGCGCTTCAACAGAATCTTGCCGAAAGCGAGGAACGTTGGAAGTTTGCCTTGGAAGGGGCCGGAGACGGCGTATGGGACTGGAATCTTCAGACTGACAAGGCGTTGTTTTCAAAGCGCTGGACTGAGATGCTTGGGTACTCCGAGCGGGAATTTCCTCATTCTGGTGCCGCTTGGATGGATCACATTCACCCCGAAGATAAAGAAAATGTGTTACAGATTCTTCGGGAGTACCTTGCTGGAGAAACGTCAACCTATAACGTTGAGTTTCGATGTCGCTGCAAAGATGGTTCCTGGAAGTGGATATTGACTAGAGGGAAACTGGTTAAGTGTGATGAAAATGGAAAACCATTACGCATGATTGGCACTCATACGGACATTACCGGGCGTAAACACCAGGAAAGCTTGCTGGAAAGCGCCAAAGCAAATGCAGTAGCTGCGACAAAAGCCAAGAGTAGTTTCATCGCAAACATGTCCCACGAGATACGCACGCCAATGAATGCCATCATTGGCATGGCCGACCTGTGCCTCTCTACTTCGCTCAACAATCGCCAGCGGAATTATATCGAGAAGATAAAGTTAGCCTCGGATTCCTTGCTGCACATCATCAATGACATTTTGGATTTCTCGAAAATTGAGGCAGGCAAACTGGAAATTGAATCCATTGCTTTTGCAATCGAATCAGTATTTGATCAACTCACTGGAATTGTCGCGCTTAGAGCCGAAGCGCAGGGGATAGAGCTTTCATATGATATCGAGGACAATTCCCACCTGCTACTCGGGGATCCCCTGCGTCTAGGGCAAGTATTGATGAATCTGGTTGGCAATGCCCTCAAGTTTTCTTCAGGGGGAAATGTTGCCGTGTCGGTAAAGGTGCTTGAGAGGAATGAGAAAGAGATTGAGTTACAGTTTTCAGTCAGCGATGCAGGCATCGGCATGTCTGCTGAACAGATCGAAACGCTATTTCAACCCTTTACTCAGGCTGATGTTTCTACAACACGGCGTTATGGAGGTACCGGACTCGGACTATCAATCTGCCGTCATCTGGTAGGTATGATGGACGGATGTCTGTGGGTAGAAAGCCAACTCGGTAAAGGCAGCACTTTTCATTTCACGGCACGCTTTAAGCTGGCAGATGTAGACCGCCGTGCAAATATTTCCAAACTGGCGAATAATCTCGCCATGTATGCCGACCGGTCTGTGTTGATCGTCGATGATAGTGCTATGGCTGTTATGATACTGAAGCACGTTATTAGCCGACTTGGACTAAAAGTAGAATCAGCCTGCAGTTCGGAACAGGGATTGGCATTGCTGGATGGCAAAGACCGGCCAAACTATCTGGCGTGTTTCGTTGATTGGCGCATGCCTGAGATTGACGGTATTGAAATGATTAGCAGGCTTAGGTCAAAGCTTGCAACACGCGGTGTCAACCCATTGCCGCCGATGATTCTGGTAACAGCCTTTAGTAATCAGGAAGAATTGATGGGCATCGGTCATGAAATTGATGGCTTGTTGGCCAAACCGTTCATTTCCCGGCAAGTCTACGAGGTACTGGCGAGCAGTCTAGGCATAAGCAATCCACTGCCGAGCGCGCGTGATCGCCGCAAACCTCATGAACTACAGTGGTCACGGTTTCGTGGTCTTGATATTTTACTGGTAGAAGATATTGAAATAAATCAGGAGGTCATTATGGAACTGCTGAGTTCTGTAGGACTTAGCTTGCGTCTGGCGAAGAACGGAGTGGAAGCTATTGATGAAGTCACCAGAAAACTGCCCGATTTGATTCTGATGGATTGCCAGATGCCGGTAATGGATGGCTATACAGCCACCATCGAATTACGCAAAACTTATGACGCTAAGAAGTTGCCAATCATTGCCCTGACCGCGAATGCGATGGGAAAAGACGTGGAAAGTTGCTTCGCTGCCGGTATGAATGCCCACGTATCCAAACCGATTCGCATGGAGAATCTTCATGAAAAAATGCTTTATTGCCTGCTCAATACCGTACCGGAGATAACAACCCCTCCTGAAACGGTGCCAACCCATACTGACGCATCGGCAATTCCGCAATTTCCAGGGATCGATACGGCCGTCGCACTCGCCAATGTGGGGGGGCAATTTTCCTTTCTTCTCCGGGTACTGAAACAGTTCAGAGACAACCAGGCGCTGCATTTCGAACGAAAATTCAGCGAGGCCTATGTCAGCGGAGAATGGAACACACTCAATCGTCTTGCCCATTCGATGAAAGGCGTGGCTTTTACCTTGGGTGCCCTCGAACTTGGTGATACGGCGACATCACTCATGCATGCAATAGAGTTGCAAGACCGTACCTTGAGCCAGAATCTGTTTGCTTTGGTCGTCAGTCAACTGAAGATATTGACGGCAGGTTTGGCACACATCGAAGAAGTTTGCAATGGCAGTCAACCCAAAAATAGTCAAAGCCTATCACTGCTTCACATGCTAGATAATCTTTCACTGATGTTGGAGCGGCATGATACCGCAGTAATAGATTTGGCATTCGACCTGGCTAGAGAAATCAACAGCGAACCGCTACTGAGTATATGGGAAAATGTTCATACCGCTATCGCACGATATGATTTCAACGCTGCCGCCCCGGGGGTAAAACGCTTGAGGGAGGTGATAAATGAGATGGAAAGATAAAAATAGGAACCCCTGCTTTTAGCACCGTGATCCATTTGATTGCCTGCTGCTTGAATACGAGATTGCCGCGCTCGATGCGCAGGGCTACAGGGTAAGCGGTGTTGATTTTACGCTGAACCGTGAGAAGTTGTAGCGGTTAGCAACAACAACGGTTGTCTGCTGTGATAAATCATAGGGTCATTAACCCTCGCTATTCGGCGTACCTGAGTAGCTACAAAAATTAATCTGAATGAACTCGTCACTTGCAAGGGAGCAGCGCGTAGCGAGGGGGTGCGAAGCCGGACGAGAGAAAATTTTCTGTAGTCTTCCGGAAACAGAGTTGCTTTGCTGCCCCCATAAAAAACATATAATGCGTGTCGTTTAATTCAATGGTATCAGGGAAAGCTGTGGATAAAGATCAGGCAATACGCAAGGCTCAAAAACTGATGGCAGTTGCGATGGACAACCGGGGAAATGGCAACGAGGCCGAAAGGGCACTGGCTCAGGCCGAAGCACTGATTCGCAAGTTTGGCATCGAGCAGGCAGATATAGTCAGTACCGAGGCGGATGCAAATTTTGACTGGGCAAATGCGTTTCACGGCTACGGTACCCCGCAGAACCCCGCCAAAAGCTGTCCCAAATGGTTTCAGATCATCAGCACCGGTGTGGCTACTTTTACCGATACCATCGTGCGTATGCATTACGATGAGACGCATGGTTATGGGGTGGGTTTCTACGGCGATCGTGTCGATACTCTGTTTGCGCAGTGGTTGGTAGGCTATCTGAAGAGTAGTGTTTGGACTGCCTTGAGCAACGCTCGCAAGCAATATCCGGAATGGAGCCGGATCGAAGCCGAGGATTTTCGCAAGGCAATGGCGTTAAGGCTTTCATCACGGATGAGGTCGCTGCGCCAGGAACGCGATGTAGAATTTGCCGCAGCTACTAACAGTCGGGGTACCGGAACGGCACTGGTGATGGTCAATGATAAAATCGCCAAACGGGATGTCGAGTTCGGTGTACCCAAATACCGGAGTTCGCGCATCGGCATTCGCGATAGGCAAGCGGCACACGAGGGCACTTTGGCAGGCGATCAGGTGGGTTTTGCCAAGCCATTATCCAGTGGCGTGGTGACGGCTGGCATTGAGGCTTGACAAATTGATAGACCGTAAACGGTCGCTGGGCTTTATTTTATTTCGCTGACAAATTGTGCACGCGGTCTTCTGACTTTTTTCAGATTTGCCAGCCAGTCGGTGTCGGCTTCCCGATAACCCAAGGGCAGGATGACGACACTCTTCAGGCCTTTAGCTGGCAGGTTTAATAGGGTATCCAGTGCGTTATTGTCGAAACCTTCCATCGGTGTGCTATCCACTTGTTCAAAAGCTGCCGCCACCAGCGCAACGCCCAGCCCGATATAAGCCTGTTTTGCGGCATGTTGAAAGTTTTCTTCTGCGCTGCGTGAAGGGTAGCTTTTTAGCAGCAAGTTCCGGTAATTTTCCCAGCCTTCGTTGGTACCGCCGCGTTCCTGATTGGTCAGATCAAACATCATGTTAATTCGCTCGGCAGTGTAGTGATCCCAGGCGGCAAAAATAAGCAAATGCGAGCACTCAGTCACTTGCGATTGATTAAAGGCGAGAGTTTTGATTTTTTGTTTAAGTTCTGCATTGGTGACGACAATGATTTCAAAAGGTTGCAAGCCACTGGAGGTGGGTGCGAGGCGCACCGCTTCCAGAATACGTTCCAGTTTGTCGTCTGCCACAGCCAGTTTCGGGTTCATTTTTTTGGTGGCGTAACGCCAATGCAATTTTTGAATCAAGTTCATGGTCAATTTCCTTGGAGTTTTGTATCAATAATGATGATGAATGTTAGCAGGATGTACTACCAAGCATCAAACAATTCGAGAATTTTTCGGAAGATCACAATAAAACACCGATTTTGCATTTTTAATTCAAGGAATTCCCGCAGGCCTGCATTTGTCTGGACAGCCCGCTAATGCTAAACTCAGGCCTATGAAAACCATTCACCTGCTTATCGCCGATTTATTCCTGCCTCCCGAGTTGGGGGTTTCCACGGATTTAAACCTGTCTTCATTGAGAAAAATCCTTGCGCGAAGCAAAAAGAGTAGCGCTTTTACGTCAATGCCGATGTCGCTGGAAAATCATTTGAGTAGATTGTTTGCGGTGCCTTGCTGTCCCGATGCGCCGATAGCTGCGGTTTCCGCAGCTTTTGATGGTATGGGTGAGGGTTGCTGGGTGCGCGCCGATCCGGTGCATCTGCACTTGCAGCGTGATCGGTTAATGCTGTCGCAACCTGAAACTGATCTGTCAGAGGCAAAAATACTTTGCGCCGCGCTGAACGACTATTTTGCCGGTCAGGGCATGACTTTTTTTGCGCCCCATGCTGCTCGCTGGTATTTGCGTCTGGATAAGCTGCCGGAGCTTGAAACGACGCCTTTGTCGCAGGTAGTCGGGCGTAATGTGCGGGGGTTGCTGCCCAGGGGCAAGGAGGCGACGCATTGGCATAAAGTGTTGAATGAAATTCAGATGCTGTTGTATGCCCAGCCGGTGAATGAAGCCCGTGAGACGCGTGGCCTGATGCCGATTAACAGCCTGTGGCTTTGGGGTTGCGGGGCAAACGCTGCGCCGCAAAAAACCTATGAGCAGGTCAGCTCGGACGAGGATTTGGCGGGGATGTTTGCGGCGGCGGCAGGGGTACCTTTTGCAAAGTTGTCCAGCCATTGGCAATCAGAAAATCACCGGCAGTTATTGGTGTTTGCCGGGTTGAGCCAAGCGTTAAGAAATCAGGATCTGGAGGCGTGGCGTGCCGCCTTGCAGCAATTTGAAACCGGTTATGCGAAACCCTTGTGGCAGGCGCTACGCAGTGGAAAAATCGCGTGTTTGCAGGTGGACATTCTTTGTCAGGGACAATCGTTGCAGTTGACGCGTGCCGATACCTGGGCCCTTTGGCGGCGCAACCAGTCTCTTGCCGATTATACAATCAAGGAATGATCATGTCCTTCTGGAATGGCGCGATACAGCTTTTCTGGGACAAGGAATCAATTTTGGTACTGGCAGCGATGTTTTGCCTGGTATTTCTGCTGTTCCAGCTGTTGCCTGAAGAGCGCAAAAGCGTATTGAATACCCAGGCATTTTTCATTATCAGTCTGGTGATACAATTTTTTGGCAGCCTGATTCAATCGCTGCCCTATATCGGTTCGGCCTTACAGGAAGCCGGGTTGATTGGTGCCGGCATTGCCGTGATACGTCTGGTGGGGTTGCTGGTATTTCGCATCCTTTTGCCGCTGCTGCGCGCCATGCCGCCGCGTATCGCCGAGGACATCTTCGTCATAATCGGCTATTTAGTCTGGGCTCTGGTGCGGTTGCGCTATGCAGGGCTGGATCCGGGCAGCATCGTCGCGACTTCGGCGGTGATTACTGCCATATTAGCGTTTTCCATGCAGGATACGCTGGGTAATATTCTGGGCGGTCTGGCTTTGCAATTGGATAATTCCATCGGAATCGGCGACTGGATTAAGGTGGATCAGATTTCCGGGCGCGTCGTCGACATACGCTGGCGCTCCACACTGGTCGAGA
>CAIRBC010000555.1 GCA_903876685.1 uncultured Nitrosomonadales bacterium
ACACTTTACGCAATTACCAATGAGGTTAAAGGGGTGGTAGAAGATCTCCCAGGCTCATGAGTCTTACCGTAGGGTGCGCTTGCGCACCATTTGTGCTGACTTGAGACATTAAACCTAAAAAACTCTGTTGAGAAATTTATCAATAGGATATTCGCAAATACGACAAGTTTAACTGAGTATTCCAGGTTAAATCTGGTGCGCAAGCGCACCCTACAAAACCCATTTTTCAAAGGGGGGGCATTGGTAGTCTTTAGCTCCGAAGAGCGTTTCAATCATCCGGGTGATCATTGCAGCACGTTGCGCTGCCTTGTCCACTCCCGCTTGCGGGTTGGCTTGAATATCATTGCTCATGCGATTGAGTTGGTCGTTCAGAGCGCCCGTTTTGCTGATGTCTACCCAGGAATTAAATGTGGTACGTAATTCGGAAAACATCTGTTTCGCCTGATTGAGAGGTGTCAGGCTAGCCGTCGGGCTACCTGTTATTGCGGCGCGATTTACCCAGAAT
This sequence comes from uncultured Nitrosomonadales bacterium, assembly GCA_903876685.1. Taxonomy (GTDB): domain Bacteria; phylum Pseudomonadota; class Gammaproteobacteria; order Burkholderiales; family Gallionellaceae; genus Gallionella. The sequence goes on from CAIRBC010000555.1 coordinate 506, forward strand.
CCGATGCCATCCGCCAGTGGTTGCGTAAAATTAAAGTAATTTTTCTGCAAGTTATAGCTGACCAGCGCGTCTGCACTCAGGCTCGGCGTATAGAAATACCAACTATTTGAATCCGAGTTCCATGCCCAGACTGACGTTGCGGTAAATGGCGCAATCGCCGTGGAAAATTGCGTGGGTGTCATGTTGCCAACGCTGGACACCAGATTCCAGCCGCTAGTCAGATGCCATTTATTGAGCTGAAATGCTTGCCCGGCAGGATCAGGCACGGTGACCTACTTGCTTGCATGAACCCAGCAGCCCTCACCTGGGAGTATAGATTTGAGCACTTGATAACCCTTCGTTGTGGCATAAGTGGCAAGCTGAGTTGAATCCATCGATGGTGTATAAAAAGCCCATTTGCTATTGACCGCGTCCCACTTCCACAGCGAGATGATGCCATCGCTAATACCGGTGACGGGGTTATTCGTGCTGCCGATGGTTGAATTGACATCGACCACCGCGAGGCGACCATTGCCGACCAGCGTCCATCCACTGTTGATCGTGATCGCCGCAGCACCTGACGCACACAAGGATAATATAGCCGTTATAAATAGAAAAAATACACTCTTGCAGAGTAATAATTCATTATATTTCTCCTTGTAAATAATAGATTACTAATATTATATTGCTTAATTTCACTTGATAAAAGGCAGTAGCCCGATGGCGAATTTTACACTAAAGTTATTTCTACAAGAATATCAATCGTAGGGTGTCAATAAGCGTAGCGCATTGCGCCGTATGATAATTTATTTATGTTCCGGGATCAGCTCTCGCAGTACCTGAAAAATTTCTCGATAATTCTTGGGCGGCTTTTGTGCCTCGCGTTCTTTTTGTGCATTACGAATCAACATACGCAGACGTTGAGCGGAGGTTCTGTCGGGGGTCTCCTCAGAATCAGCAGACGACAGGGTGGAAAGCAATTCATTCAAGGCACCGTCCTCGTCCAGCAAGCGATCGCGCCATCTTTCCAGTTGATGCATATAGGCAACATGCTGATTTGATTTGCCCTTCCACGCATCCAGCCTGGCGATGATCGGCGCGGTGTCCACGTCGCGCATCAGCTTGCCGATATATTGCATCTGGCGACGTTTTGCACCAAAACTGTTGATGTTTTTCATCTCACGTATCGCGTCGCGCAGATTTTCGGGTATATCCAGTTGCGCGATCTGATCCTTGCCTAGCTCGGTCAATTCCATGCCCAGATCGCGCAACTCATGCATCTGTTTCTTTATTTTAGTCTTGCTCGGCGGTAATATTTCCTCTTCCTCAACCACCACTGCGCGTAAGCCACGCCCACGACTGGAGGGAGCATGCGGACGGATGACTTCTACTTCGTCGTCATCGTATTCTTGTTCATGCTCATCTTCATGCTCATCTTCATGCTCGTCCTCGTCATCTCCGAGGTGAATATAGATCGGTTCGTCTGGTGTATTCATAACAGTTATTGTGTCTTACCTTAAAGTAATGGAACTATGCTGCTATGATACCGCCTTTCGCCAATTAATCATTCCGCATATGAATTCACCTCTATCAGTCTTGCCTCAGGAAAGGTTTTCACATTCAGCAGAAACCTTGCGCAATATCACACAAGATATGCTGGCTTACGCAAAACAGCGTGGTGCCACCGCCGCAGCCGCAGAAATTTCGGTAGGTTTTGGTCAGGCGGTCACCGTGCGGCATAACGAAGTGGAAACCATTGAGTATAACCGCGACAAGGGGCTGGGCATCACCGTGTATATCGGTCAGCAGCGCGGCAATGCCAGCAGCTCGGATTTCTCGCCGCAAGCGGTTAGAGATACCGTGGATGCCGCCTTGTCGATTGCCCGCTACACCGCGCTGGACGATTGTTCAGGCTTGCCGGATGCCGAGTTGCTGGCACAGGAGATTCAGGAACTGGATCTGTACTATCCGTGGGATCTGCCGGTCGAAGAGGCAATTCTCCTTGCACAGCGCTGCGAACAGGAAGCGCTGACAGCCGATAAACGCGTCACCAATTCCGAAGGTGCCACGGTAAATGTCCATGAATCTCAATTCGTGCATGCCAACAGCCTGGGTTTTATCGGCGGCTATCCTACCTCCCGCCATAGCATCAGTTGTGCGGTAATCGCAGGCAAGGACGATGCGATGGAGCGGGATTACTGGTACAGCGTGGCTCGCGATGCAGGAGATTTACTAGAGGCCGGGAAGATTGGCCGGATTGCCGCCGAGCGCACCGTGCGCCGCTTGAATGCGCGACAAATCGATACCATGCAGGTGCCGGTACTGTTCGAGGCACCGGTGGCTGCCAGCCTGTTGGGACATTTTGTCGGGGCGGTGAGCGGCGGCAGCCTGTATCGTAAGTCGTCGTTTCTGCTCGACCGGCTCGACCAGAGCGTATTCTCGCCGCATATCCAGATTGCAGACATTCCCGACATCAAAAAGGGTCTGGCTTCCAGTCCCTTCGACGACGAAGGAGTGCGGGTCACGCGCCGCAACATCATCGAAAATGGGGTCTTACGGGGTTATTTCCTCGGCAGCTATTCGGCGCGCAAGCTGGGCTTACGTTCCACCGGCAATTCGGGCGGCAACCATAACCTGATTGTGCAGCCTTCAGGTGGTAGCCAGCTCGATTTTGCAGGCTTGCTTAAAACCATGTCGCGCGGTCTGCTGGTCACCGAATTGCTGGGGCAGGGCGTAAATCATGTCACTGGCGACTATTCGCGTGGCGCTGCCGGTTTCTGGGTGGAGCAGGGCGAGATTCAATATCCGGTCAATGAAATCACCATTGCCGGAAATCTTAAAGATATGTACCTGAATATCGTCGCAATCGGCAAGGACATACAGACGCAAGGCGCTAAACAATGCGGCTCGATATTGGTAGAAGGGATGACCGTTGCGGGGCGTTAACGTGAAACTCGCACAGCGATCGTCTTCTCCCTCGCCCGCTTGCGGGAGAGGGATGGGGAGAGGGAAACGGGCATGATGGGTTTCATCATCAGGGGTGGCAATTTGCCATGCCCGTTAGACGTTAGCGGGTGGTGGGTTGAGGAAGCCTAATATTTCTGCCTTTAGCGTGTGCATGATAGAATTGACC
>CAIRBC010000556.1 GCA_903876685.1 uncultured Nitrosomonadales bacterium
ACAGCATGAAGGGCGATACGGGGCAAAGCGCCGGAGCGCGCCTGGCCTTGTGCTGCAAGTGAAAGATCACGCTCGCAAGCGCGAAGCCGGTGCAGGCGCTGGCGCTGCCCTGATCGAGCACGGGAAGGTCGGTGCCGGGTTCGAGCGCAGCACCGGGAATGACCGCGATGGTGGGCAGATAAGGCCGGTCGCGCAAGTCGATCCGGTCGGGGACGACGTTGCGTTTCAGGCTGGCTGAAGAAATTACAGATGCCAAGTGTACCCCCTTGAAGAACTGATAGCGTCATGGATAAACCACATGGTCGCCCACCATTCCATCTCAAACGAGATGAATATGCGCCAGCCTCAGTCTGGGGAATCCGCCGGTAGCCCCGAACTATACGTGTAGTTTCGGTGTGCGCCGCGACGGCTCTGCATGTGGGGCGATTCTGATGCAGCGGAGTTTGGGCTGTCAATAGGGTTTTTGATAAATATTCCAAAAATCAGTATTTTGGAAGGGTCTTTGGCCGGATGGCGGGGAATTGTGAGGGCAACTCGTTGAGTTCTGTAGCGTTCCATGCACCAAGGTGCGCACAGGCAACGGGAAATTGCCACATAACTCGGCTGATTTTGTACGCGCTTTCTGTATAATCCATGATATCTGTTCCTTATGAGATGTAACCATGAACACCACCGAACATTTGCTGATCGAGAAAATACTGCAACTGCCGCCGACGCGTCTGGCAGAAGTGGCCGACTTTGTAGATTTTTTGTGCAGCCGTGAGAGCGACCGCACATTGGTGCAGGCCGCAACTCAAACCTCCGTAGCCAGCTTCGCTGCCATCTGGAACAACGATGCCGACACGGTATACGACACGTTATAACTTTCCAATCTTTCATCAATGGCCTCCGCATCCATATACCTGTTTGGCGAGGTTGTCTTGGTTCCGTTTCCGTTTACCAATCAGACAGTGAGCAAAAAACGACCTGCCGTTGTTATTTCCAGCCCCACTTATCATGCCAATCGCCCAGACTTGCTCATCATGGCGATTACTAGTCAGGCGCACACTGCACCAGGATTTTGCCACCTTTCCTTTGGTTGACTGGCAAGCTGCCGGAATGCTCAAACAGTCCTTCGCCAAACCAGTCTTGACCACGCTCGAACAAGCACTCGTTATCCGCCGCATGGGCAACTTGACCCCCCGCGATCTGGACTCCTTGCGTCAGATGCTCACGCAGATTTTTGGCTAGCACAGCGGCCTTTCGTGAAGGGCATTTTGCGCAGTTAAACAGTTAAAGGTTCCAGGCTCGAATTACTTCGTAGTCACATGCCAGAGTCGTTGCAGAATCGCGCAGGGGTTTGAGCATGACTTCCATGCGCACCAGAGGTGAAACACACAAATGCGCATCACTGTTTCGGGCAAGAAACTGCCTTGTTTTTTCACTAAAAGGTGCATAATTTTCAATCAGATAGATAACGACACAAGCATCAAGGTAAACGTGCCGCCTTAGCGGTCGCCCCAGTCATTGCGAAGCTCGTTGATGCGCTGTTGTATTTCTTCAGAAAGTGCTGCAGGTCGATGTGCAAAGTACTGCGAAGCAAGCAGCTCCAGTGCATTTGCCGCGCTTCCGCCCTTTTCCGGCGTACCACCGAGTATGTCACCTTTTTCTTCGCCCATACCTGCAAGTGCTGGCGGTTGCTGGCGGCGACCGGCTGGTTTGGTTGATTCCCACATTACGATGACGCGAGCGTGTTCGGCATGGGCAGGCAGTGCCGCATCCTGTATGACAAGACGGTGGTCGGCAATGGATGCCGTCGTTTCAAGAACTAACAGTGCCTCCTTTGATGCTGAATAACCAGGTTGCGAATGTACAACATCCTCTTGGCGTGTTGCCGCTCTTGCCCCGGAAGGGGGAACCCGACCTGCAATTTGACAGAGCGCAGGATGAGCCATGGGAAAAATGTTGTAATGATTGACAACAGATTGTCCCGTTGGTAGCACTTACAACATGAGAGCAAAAGTTTTATTGGATGAGCGCATTAAACAGGCTGATAATGCGTTTGCGCCAACTGCGCGTGGTGCGCGTTCCGACGGCGGTGCGCGGTAGCGCGCATAGCTTCAAATTGTCGCTGGTGGTGGAACAGGTGTGCGTGTTGCGCTTTGATAATGAGGCAGGCAAGGGCGACCACTATCACGCTGGCGGGGATGAGTTGCCTTATCGCTTTACCACAGTAGCCGCGCTACTCAATGACTTTTGGCAGCAAGTGGATCAATGGAGACAAACATGAATATCGTTGTGATTGGGGTATCCAGCCGCGCAGAGGCGAATGCACGCTTTGTGCGCGCGATGAAATCGGACGAGCCGCAAGGGGCTTACCGCAGCTTTGAAAGCACAGCGGATTTATGGCGTACACTCTCGCCAAAACGCTGGGAAGTGCCAAAGGTCATGACTGGCGCCGGCGGGCTATCCCTGCGGGAAGTGGCGCGCCGGTTGGGGCGCGATGTCAAGGGGGTACATACCGATGTGCATGCCTTGCTGAATGCCGGTTTGCTGGACAAGACCGATGACGGCTACGCTGTCTGGGCATCACCGAACACGCAAGGCTCTCTTTGAGTACGACAAGCTGATCCGCACAATTTACACGCTGCGCTACTTGCGCGATCCTCAATTGCAACGCGATGTCCACCGCTCAGAAAACCGTATTGAGTCCTACCACCCGTTGCGCGCCACAATCGCCCAGGTGAACGGAAAGAAGGAACTGACGGGGCGCACTGACTTGGAAGTAGATATCAGCAACCACTGTGGACGACTGATTGCCAATGTGGTGATCGCTTACAATTCCATGTTGTTGTCCGGATTGCTGAGCCGCTCGCTCACAGCGAGTTAACGGCATCGTCAAGCTGTTTACCAATAATTTCAGAATTACTTGGTTTAGGATGAAGTAACCCTGTTCCCGTAGCTGCCACTACAAACGCTTGAGGGATAAGCTGCTCTGGGTCTAATGGGTTTATCTTATCGGCCATGTCTTCGTAATCGTGATCAAGTATTAGCTTGTCAATTCCGGATGTCAGTGCCGTTTGAGCTGGGGCTACTACTGAACCAGTTTCACGCAAAATGACCATGCTGAATGTGCTGAATCATGGCCTGATGTTGTCACCAGCAGAGCGTGCGGACGTGATCATCGATTTTTCCCAATTCGCCGGGAAAACCATCTTGTTGTATAACGATGCGCCTGCCCCGATGCCAGGTTTCGATCCGCGCATCGATTACTTTACCGGTGTAGGAGATCAGACCACTGCGGGTGGTGCCTATGATACCGTTGCGGGTTATGGCCCCAATACGCGCACCATCATGCAATTCAAGGTCAATGCGACCACGCCTGCAGCACCGTTTGATACGGGAAAACTGGTTGCAGCCTTGCCGGCAGCCTATGCCGCCTCGCAGCCAGCGCCCAATATTCCGGAAGCGGCTTACAACCTGGCCTTCGGTACTAATGATACCAATAACTATGCGCAGATCTATACCGGGTCGACGATTCAGCCTCCCTTCCAGTGGACTCCCAAGGGAACACAGAACATTACCGGTGTTACCGTGATCGATGGCGGCATCGGTTATACGGCAGCGCCGACTGCGGTCTTTACCGACAATACGGCAACAATTCCAGGTACCTGTACCTCAGCGACAACACTGAACACGACCTTGCAAACACTGGCTACGGTTGCGGTGCCTACCGGCTGCCCGTTATTTACCTCGGTGCCGACGGTAACCCTGACCGGAGGCGGGGGTGGTTATGCTGCGACCCTGACCGTGCAGACCAGTGCGACCAAGTCGATTCCGATCATCAACAAGGCCATACAGGAACTATTCGATCCCGTCTACGGACGCATGAACGCGACGCTGGCAGTGGAACTGAGCATTGTCAATGCGACCACTAACGTGACAGCCATGACGCACGAATATTTAAATCCGTATTTCCCCGACGCCTTGCCGACAGTGCATGGCGCATTAATTGATTGTGGCCACAGATTATCTGTTGCCAAGAATGATTTTGTTTGATTTTAACGTAATGTTCACTCTATGGATGGGATTGCGTCAGTCATGAGGCAATAGTGTGGCCACCGCAATTGTAGCGGGAAATACAGTTTCGAATCATGTGTAACTGTTTAAATGAGGCATAGCT
>CAIRBC010000557.1 GCA_903876685.1 uncultured Nitrosomonadales bacterium
ACTGCATTTTTTCAGCTATACAACTTTTTCCGACGCAAGGAGCCCCCCCTAAAAAACCCACTTTTCCCACTCTGACTGGGCGCTGCATTTTTGCAATCAATGAAGCTTTTGCAACTGTCATAACCTATGCACAAACGTAAACGCCAAATACAACAAATTTCATCAAAGCCTCGGAAATGAACACCAAGGCTCCGATATTTTCAGCTGAAGCCAACAACCTTGCTGGGCTTGACCATAACGCCCTTGAAGGTCTCGTAGCCATCAATTTCTGCATGCGAAATACCCAACCCTACGTTGTGCTCCAAGAGGTCTTTAACACGACTCTTATTGAATGGCTTACGACCATTCTCGCTGCACCATTTGGCATAGTCTTGATAAAATTCAGAACGGCGCTCCGAATATTCTTTCCCAACCAAACAAGCATCGTGGATAAACTCTTCAACTGAATTGGTGCTCCTGCGCCATTGAGCCATAAGACGATCCTGCGCGGAGGACTTGGAAAATGCGCCGTTCTTCATTAATCGCATGGCCCCCTCCAACGCCCAATGTGCAATTCCAGGTAACTCATTCGCCATGATACGTTCAGACAGGTCAGGGTCAACCGGCAAGCCCAAGCGGGTGCGACTATTGGGGAATTCGGAAATCAACCAACGAGAAAAGAATGCCTCACTATGGTCACGGGTATTGATCAGGTGGTTCGACATGAACACATGTGCAGCCTCATTCTTGAACGAAATTGGGCGGTGTGTTGGATGCCTTCCAGAAAGGAGATCACCGCCGGTAACAGTCTTGAAAGCAGCTGCTGGAATGGGCTTGTCTTCAGGAAGTTCGCCGACAATATTCAGCCTGGAACCGGCTAACTTGGCTAAGTTATATTCTCTGTCCCAATTGAATGGCGTTTCAGCAGTAACAAAATCAGCAGGAACAAACACCTGAAAGATTTTCACGATGGCTCCCTTACCTGCACGACCAAATGGATCATAAAGCAGAGCGGCCTTGTGGTATTTAGGCATAATCCCTACCAAGATGGAACCAGCAATTTCCTGCATAAGCGTACTCTGCTGCTCTTCTTCGCCCAAGGTTGGAGACTGGAATGTGTCATGCAAAAACGCCAAGAACATTGGGATATCTTGCTTCGTCGGTGTGAAACTAACTTTGACGCGTTGGCGATGTGCAGGCGTTAGTGGCTCAACTGTAATGTCATTTTTACTGACACGGTAGAACCCGCCTGAACAGGCAAGACCGACAGGCGCATCTGAGAAGAAATTATCATCGGTGACTAGCGTGATGACGTGTTCAGCAATGTTCCTGTAATCAGTTTTTCTTACGCAATAATCTTTGCCGTCGTGGGCCTCAGCGACTAAACGTGACAGCAATTCGATTGGTTTCTGTGACCAGATACCTTCGGCAATATTGGCTACAAAAAGGCTCCCTTCATGACCGACAGGCAGATAGTTACCAACTGCAAACTGGGTAATCAAACTGGATGCATAGCCATGATGTGTCTGCGCCGATATGCCCTCCATTAGCTTTGCCCTAACAGCTGACTCCACCGAAGTAATGGATACGCCCTTTGCCTTTTTCAGCTCGGTACGGATACGATGGAAGTCGGCGCGACTATGATTGAAAATAATCGCTAGTGCATTGACTGCATCGGGTTCCAGCGGAGCGCCAGAGTCAGTTTTTACCGTAACCATAAGACTCTTGACAAACTTGTAAGCCGCTGCGATCTTGTCATCAACTGTTTCAATGGTATCCGTTTCAACCTCACCAGAATCAACTATAGCCTTGTCTACCATGCCAGCAGCATCAGTAGCATCAGTCGTAACCGGAATAACAGCTCCAGCATCGGCGGCAGTGACTACATGTGCAGGCTTGGCTACAGCGGTTGATTTTTTATAATAAGGGGTAACCGTGGTCTCGAACTGCTCGAAATCCTCCTCGTCATTTTGGCATGCTGAGGAAACGCCAGCGCGGGTATAAACCCAGCCTGTCTCCTCTGCATCATGGTAAACGCTACCAATCGTTGTGAATGTTTCTAAAACTTTGTCGTTATAGAATCTCTGCCAAACGCTATCAAACACCTCATACCCGGTAAGTCCATTGCTGGAGCCTGGAGTTACCCAAGCCTTTGACGGTATACCGCATAGTTCGCCGCCGCACCAAGCCCTTAATAATTTGTACAGCAAGTCACTTTTTTCCGGATATTGGTATGCAGCTCTTGCAATTGGAGACATACGCCTGAATTTCCACGTTGGATCATCGCAATCCGGCATAAGCGTGGCCAGTGCCGAAGCTAATTTTTCAAGGTCGGGAGGGTATTGCTCAGGTTTAGCACCGCATTCGTTGCTATGACCATTGTGCTTTGATTGGCATAATGATTGGGTATTTGCCTTGGCCGCTTCGACTGGACAAAATTTGTCGTATGCTGCGTCGATTGCAGCTAAAAACACGGTCTGCGAAATAAGCTCACCAGACGCGTGCAGTATTTCTACTAGCCTGGGCGGGGTAAACTTTTGATTTTTTGTGCCGGGTACTCGCAACACGCTCGCGATGTCTGCCGTCCTTGTGTCGTCGGCGAGGAAACCTAGCTTTTTCGTGAGCGCCTTGAGCTTACCTGCATACTTCTGCCAAGTCTCACGGTCAACAACGCTATCAAGCGCCCAGTAGACATGCAGACCGCCACCGCTGCCTATAATGAAGGTCTGCTTGGGCAAACCAGCATCTTTGCGGAATTTATCCAATGCCTGCTTTGCTTCTTCTACGGTTTCGTAGCCTTTCCCGTTAGCTGACTTCCCTTTGCCGCAGTCAACATCAAGCCAGTATGCCCTTGCGCCTGAGACGTTTTTTGCTACACGACTATTGGGCGTATAGTATTCCGCGTCCCTCCGGCAAATATGCACACAAGATGTAAATTTTTGTGTTAGATGCAACAAAAGGTAGAATAATCCAATGTAGGGTCTTGCGTTCTAGCCAGTTTTTGGCTATCATGCAACGCATGCAAAACACACTATCCTATCGC
>CAIRBC010000558.1 GCA_903876685.1 uncultured Nitrosomonadales bacterium
CTTGATGACCAAATTTTCAGGACTATCCTTGAAAGTAGCGCCGATAAAATCCTGACCCAAGCCGACAATGATGTATTGAACCTCGGAATTGAATAATTTTTCCTCAACTTTCCACCAGTTGGCACCTCCCCAAACCAGTGACGGTTTGCCGAAATATCGTTGCATATATTCATTAAAATAATCCGAACTTACTTGATCCGTACACACTAGCGCCGATCCGACAACAATCGAAAAGTGAGTGGGTGCAGCGGTCGCCATGCCACCGAACAGCAGCGTACACACCAATAGTAAACTTGATCTAAAAATCAAAATATCACCCCGAAATCTCATTTGAAAATGAGGCTAAGCGTTTATAACATAATTCTTACCGGTTTGGAGTCTTTTGTAACCTTGCTGTAATATTGAAAATATATCATGATGGAAGCAAAACACGCTGTAGTGAAACTACTGAACGGGCACTCGAAGCACGACAGGAAACAGCGTATTAAAAAATCAGATTTATTAGGATATTTATGAATCAGCGTATCTACAACGTATTATTCCTCTGCACGGGTAATTCAGCACGCAGCATCATGGCCGAAGCCATTCTGAATCATCTCGGCAAGGGTCGTTTTCAGGCATTCAGTGCAGGAAGTCATCCTGCTGGCAAGGTTAACCCCTTTGCTTTGGATCAATTGAAACGATCAAACTTGCCAACGGAAGGTTATCGCAGCAAGAACTGGAGCGAATTCTCCACACCTGACGCACCTGCACTTGACTTCGTAATTACGGTTTGTGACAATGCGGCGGGCGAAGTTTGCCCTATCTGGCCAGGTCAACCGATGACTGCTCACTGGGGTATAGCCGATCCTGCTGGCATAGCAGTCAGTGAGGAAGCAAAGAAACATGCATTTTCAGCAGCCTTTATCCAGTTAAACAGTCGTATTTCAATTTTCACCAATCTGCCGTTCACAAAACTTGATGCAATGTCGCTGAAACGTGAATTGGTCTCGATCGGTCAACATCACGATCAGTAGCGCCTAATTGATTTAAAGGAGAGCCATGACTATCCTCAAAGCCTTCTTCAAATTTTCCCCGGAAAACTCGTCAACATGAGCGCCCCCGCTGAACTTGCAGTAAAAACCGGAGCCGCAGCGCCGATGAATGTCTTCGAACGCTATCTGACCGTCTGGGTATTCCTGTGCATTATCGTCGGGATCATGCTGGGGCAGAGCGCCCCTTCCCTGTTCCAGTCCATAGGCAGGATGGAAATCGCCAGGGTCAATTTACCGGTTGGATTGCTGATTTGGATAATGATTATCCCGATGCTGGTCAAGGTCGATTTTGGCGCATTGCACGAGGTAAAACAGCATATGCGCGGTATCGGGGTAACATTATTCGTGAACTGGCTGGTCAAGCCGTTTAGCATGGCGTTTCTCGCCTGGCTATTCATCCGCAATGTATTCGCGCCCTGGCTACCGGCAGAGCAAATCGACAGCTATATCGCCGGCTTGATCCTGCTTGCCGCAGCCCCCTGCACCGCGATGGTGTTTGTCTGGAGTCGTCTGACCAATGGCGACCCTCTGTTTACCCTTTCTCAGGTGGCACTCAACGATTCGATCATGGTTTTCGCCTTTGCCCCGATCGTGGCCTTGCTGTTGGGCATCTCAAGCATCCAGGTGCCCTGGGATACCTTATTTACTTCAGTGCTGCTATACATCGTGATTCCAGTAATCTTGGCACAAGGCTGGCGCAAACGCCTTTTGAGCATTGGACAGACGCATTTTGCTACAGTCATGGAAAAGATCGGTCCCTGGTCTATCTCGGCGCTGCTGACCACACTGGTGCTATTATTCGCCTTTCAGGGCAAGGCGATCATTGAACAACCGCTGGTGATTGCGCTGCTGGCAGTGCCCATCCTGATCCAGGTATTTTTCAATTCCTCACTCGCCTACTGGCTCAATCGCTCAGTCGGCGAAAAGCACAATATCGCCTGCCCGTCTGCGTTGATTGGCGCTTCCAACTTTTTTGAACTGGCGGTGGCCGCCGCCATCAGCCTGTTCGGCTTCCAGTCTGGTGCTGCCCTGGCGACGGTGGTCGGCGTGCTGATCGAGGTGCCGGTGATGTTGCTGGTGGTGAAAGTGGTCAATTCCAGCAAAAACTGGTATGAGAGAGTTCCCTGTGGCATAGACTAAAGGGTGATTTTAGGTACAAACGTTGGGTTACGGCACTAACCGGAGTTTAACAAGTACCAAATTTTAATCAATATAATCATAATATTGCAGCATAATAGTTTTGTAATAGAGAAATTTCTCTTTTTTCTTGTTATTTTTCTATTATCTGGTCAATTTTATAGTCCCTCCTGTGTTTGAATTTAGGTTAAGTGCTTTGTAGATTTCCAGCAAATCAGGTTCGGCATTGGTACTTTTACGAATATGAATAGTGCGTCCATCGCTGCGGCGCATGCTGGTTGTATTGCGATGTTGCGACAATCTCACCTGGGCGTGGATCGCCACTGTGGAAGGCTGCAATGACTGCTAAAGAGATGGATAACTACCAATATGATTTGGCAGCGCAGCTAGAGCCGGAATTTCAGTTTGATCAACGGATCTCCTGATGACGGGCGGCATGGAGACTCATCTTTCCATGAGCCAAGTTTACAGTCTTGTGCCGAATAAAAGTCTCGGGAGAAAAAGCCTTCAGTCGGAAAACTATGCAGGCGGCAAATTAGTCAGCAGCGATGATCTCGTTCTAAATCGCATCAAAGCTCATCTCGGTGTGTTTGCTAGAGCAAAACAAGTTAGAGTTATTAGCCCAGATTACGCGGTATTTCGACTCAAGATGGATGCGTCAGTTGCTTACTGTGAGGCCTTATTCAAAACACCGATGTATGTCGGTGAATTCAGGCGTCGAACCAAAGGGATTGTGGAGGGTTTTTGGCGGCTCTACTCCGATGACTTCTATAACGTTCCTGCGCTATTGCCGCCCCACGCCGAGCAAGACCAGATCGTCGCCTATTTGCGCGCGCAGGACGCCCACATCGCCCGTTTCATCAAAGCCAAGCGTGCGCTGATCGGACTGTTGAATGAGCAGAAACTCCAGATCATCGACCACGCCGTCACGCGCGGCCTTGATGCTTCGGTCACGCTGAGGTCTTCGGGCATTGAATGGCTGGGTGATGTTACCGCGCATTGGGTGGTCAAACCGCTCAAACGATGGGTGCGGATCAACGCGCGCACCTTTGGCGATAAGACCAGTCCGGATTTTGAATTTCGGTATGTCGATATTGGTGCCGTGAAGACGGGTGGCTTGGTGCGTGAACTTGAGCGGCTGCGTTTTGAGGCTGCTCCATCAAGGGCGCGTCGTGTGTTGCGCCGTGGTGACACGATCATCTCCACCGTCAGGACTTATCTCAAGGCCATCTGGTACGTTGATGAGAATGCCGACGACTTGATCGCTTCAACTGGCTTTGCGGTAATGACACCTGGCAAAGAGGTCGAGCCCGAGTATCTAACGGGCATGGCAAATTGCCACCCCTGATGATGAAACCCATCATGCCCGTTTCCCTCTCCCCATCCCTCTCCCGCAAGCGGGCGAGGGAGAAATCTGACGGCATGAAATTGCTCCCCTCTCCCGCCCGCAAGCGGGAGAGGGGCTGGGGGAGAGGGTGCGAAGCTGTTGGTGCGCGCCAAAACGCTACGAACAAATCAGACTGAAGCTGAACAGCGACTCTGGTATTTGTTGCGTGCGCACCGCTTTATGGGACTCAAGTTCAAGCGGCAAAAGCCGGTTGTTCACTATATTATCGATTTTGTATGTTTCGAGCCGAAGTTGATCATCGAAATTGATGGTGGGCAGCATGCCGAACAAGTGGCGTATGATCATCGCCGCGATCAATGTTTGCGTGGCGAAGGCTTTGCAGTCCTGCGTTTCTGGAATAACCAGCTATTGACCGAGACAAATGCGGTGCTGGAATCGATTCGGAAAATGGTGCTCACCCTCTCCCCAGCCCCTCTCCCGCAAGCGGGAGAGGGGAGCAAGGCTAACGATGGCAACGGCGAATAGAACACTCTCCCCCGCACCTTCCCCCATGGGGGTAAACAACACCGACCAAGTGGCTGGTTATAGGCGAGCAATCAACGCTCGCCAAGTCGCTGGTTATGGCTCGTATCTATGAAGTTTTCCCTTTGGTTTGCCCGATCTGTCACGCAGAAATGCAGCTCATTGCCTTTGTTACCAATGCCAGCACCATACAATAAATCTTGGGGCATATCGGTGAGTATACCCAACCACCGACAATCTCAGCTGCGCGTGGACCGCCACTGCGCAAATACGGGGTCACAAATACGGGGTCAGGTCTAGCAAAGTAGCAGATATGC
>CAIRBC010000559.1 GCA_903876685.1 uncultured Nitrosomonadales bacterium
TTATCTGATTTCATGCATGCTTACCGGAGGGACACCATCTATTAATTTATAATATTTCCCTTACCCGATCTCCTTTACCCAGCACAGGGTATTCACCAGTGCCATTTCTTCTGGAGTGGAACAGCGGATGCTCATTAACGCCGGATTAGCAATGAATAGCGCCTGGCATTTCGCCCGTGAGATCGCGACATTCAAACGATTCTTGCTGTATAAGAATTCTATGGAGCGTGGCAGATATTCTTCGCTGGAGGTGGTCATGGATATGATGACGACTTCCGCTTCCTGTCCTTGAAATTTATCGACCGTTCCGACTCGGGTGCCTTCAGGCAAGATCTTCTTCAATAGATTGACCTGCATGTTGTAGGGTGCGACGACAAGTATGTTTTTCAATGTCATCGGATGCTCCTGGTCATTTTTGTCCTTATAGCGCTGCTGCAGCAGACTATTTATCAGTGTCAGAATAAGTTCAGCCTCCACTTTGCTGCTTTGCGTACAGGCATCATGCTCAATCGGGATGTAGCGGATGCCGGCCGTCAGTAGTTTCGGATGTGCTGTTTTATTGAGGATCAGATGCTGTTTTGCATTATTCGTTTCTGGTTCCAGGCGTCCATCGTAAACGGCCTCGGAAATAAACCGACATATCTCCGGGTGCATTCTCCAGGTAGTGCGAAGAAAGATACCTCTTTCAGCGGGTATGGTAGCCATGCCATTGAGCAGATATTCCAGCGACGATTCTCCTGAACGACCTGGATGGATGCCTTGAATGGGTTGTCCCAGTTGCATTTGGTCGCGCCCAGCAGGACGATATTTTTGGCACTGGTTCCCATCGCGACCAGATTGGCGAGCGCGACTTGTCCTGCTTCATCCACGAACAGGTAATCAAGCTGTTGATCCATGTCCGGGTCGGAGAATAGCCAGGCTGTTCCAGCAACCAACTGATACGCACCTGGCCCACCAAAGCTATCCACTATGTCATTATTGTCGAATGCATCTACGATAAAATCGCCATCAAACAGCGAATCAAGGTTGTTGCTGGTGGATTTTTTAGCCCCATTGAATTTGTATTGCTGATCCTTCGCCACCTTAACGATGCCGTGGAGTAAGTTGTTGATGGCTTTATGGCTATTAGAAGACACGCCGACGCGATAACCTTTTTTCAACAAGGCGACAATGACGTGTGAACCGGTATAGGTCTTGCCCGATCCGGGTGGTCCCTGGACGAACAGATAGCTGTAATCCAGGTTTTGCATCGCTTCGATGATACTTGCTAATGATTCGTTGTCTTTGGGCAGTATGGGATTTCCGCTCTCCAGGCCGCGAATTTTCGGTAATGACTGGTTGAGGATGGCTTCGATGGCCAGATATTTGTGATCTCCTGCCATAATGCTATCGGCAAATCTAAATACAGCATCAATTAATGCCTTTGCCGCTATGGGCATTCCTGGACCTAGACTTGGGCATTTCGGTAACGGTACCTTGTTCAAAGATATTTTGAAACTGACGCGCCGGTTTTCTTCATCGATCTTGAGATCGCGTACCGCATCTGCAGTCTGTGTAATGACGGCACTGTCGCCGGTCTTTAGTTTCGATTCCTGATTGGGGAATAGATAAGTCAAGACCATGGATCTCATTTCCTGCCGGGGCGGATTTGCAGAGTCTGGGGTCAATCCTGCCAGACATTCTATATCTTCCTGCAACTCGTCTTCCTGCATTTCCATGCGCGAATACATCGCCCACCAGACGGGTTTATCCGCCCGGCGATGGAAGTCGAGCAACTGATAAGTCAATTCCTGCAGATGTTCCTGAGTACCCCAACTGTTGCGATCAGCGGGTAACCAGTCAAGCAATTTTTCTCGATAGGGAATCAGCCTTCTTTCCTGTGCGGTCAGTTCACCTGCCTCCGGGATTGTCGCTTCCTTCCCTGCAATGACGTGCTTCGCCCACGGCAGATTCGCTGGACGTAAGGACAATAACCACTGTTGCAATTCGTAGGTTGAACGGACATCTTCGTAGTTGTACAGTTCAATATCCTTGAGCAGTTGAGGATCACCGGTCTCTTTCCAGCGTTCATAATAGACGATACTTGCGCCGGCATTGGTCACCTCGCCTGAACGATTCGCTCGATAATAACGTTCTATATTTTTGATTGAATATCGCGGTTCAGATACGCGAATTGCCTCGCGGACGACTTTGTAGAGATCCACTAGTTTCTGAGCACGCAACAGGTTATCAACCTCCGCCTCTCGTGTGCCATGCAAGGACATCAACTTCTTCAGAGCGGTTGGTTCGTAATGGGCGTAATGGTAGAGGTAGGCGCCGGGATGCTGCCGTAACCATCCAGTTACAAAGTCGATAAACCCTTCAAAGGCCACCTTTTCACCGGCACGGTCATGGCACCAGAACGGCTTGAATACGGGCTCGCCATCTTGAAAATAATAGAGACCGAACAGGTATTCCAGTCCGCCCTCTTCCAGAGGATTGCCTTCCATGTCAAAAAACAAGTCAGCCGCATCTGGACGCGGCAAACGTGCAAAACCACGCACTTCCGCAACTTCCAGCGGTAATATTTCCAGTTGCTGCTTTCCGCACAGGCGAGCCAGCAGCTGTAATCGAGCCTGACGCTGTAACTTGACAAGTGTCTCAGCCGTCATCTTGGGTATTTTGCTAGCCGGCGGCAAAGTGCCTAGCACTTCCAGGGTAGTCACGCCGACTTTTTGCAGTTTCTTGATTTGCAACCCGGTAATGTTAGCCACCAGACAGAGATGATCATCGTTTAGCCATTTTTGTTCGCATAAATCCCGCCATTTACACTGCTCACACTTTGCACAGGGTACCGGATAGGTATTCAGCGCCTTGGCGCTAACTCTTTCGAGGAAGCGTCGGGTCACCAGATTCAGGTAGCGGGCATAATCAGCATAACGATAAACCACTTCAGTCCGGTCACCCAGGACGACAACCATTTGCAGCGGTGATAGACCCTGTGCCTTGGTTAGCAACGCGGAATAAAAAGCAAGCTGGATAAGAAACTTCGCTTTGGTGCTGCGTGCCAGCTTGGTATCAATCACCTCGTAACTCCAGTCACCGAGCGGTGAGGGACGCGGCACTTTGCGCAGAAAATCGGCATGGCCAATCAGGGAACCATCCAGCAGGGTTGCCTGAAAAATGATTTCATAACCCTCGCGCATGGCTTGCAATGTGGCTGAAGCTTTTAGTTCCGGCGTGCCTGTGATCTTGGATAGATCGAGCACCGAGGCATACTGACCCTTCAGTTGTGCAAGAAAATCGGCCTCATGGGTATAACCCTTGGCCTGAATCAGCTTTGCCTGTTCACTATCCGCCGTTTTAGGAAGCGGTGATTTGAGATTAATCAAGTCGAGCGTGGTGAGATGACTGCATTCGATAGTATTAACTATATCGGAGGCAGAATAAAGAATTCTATTGTCACCGCACTGTTGCATCTTTGCTTCCTGAGATGTTATGCCGGTGACAGACAGGTTAATGACCTTAAGCATTGAGCGAGATTTTCAATGCAGTTTGGTGTTGAAAAGGATGACATTGTAGGTTTAGGTTATGGGCGAATTTGCAGAATACACACATTTTTAGGATATGCATATATGTCTAAATGCATAGATATAAATACATATGCATTTTATTATGTCAAATTTTTGTTTTACTATAACTCAATTTAAACATAGTGTTAATTGTAATTCCATAATCATTTAGGTAGGATATTTCGTCGAGATCAATTTTTTTATTTTTTTAAA